>JAEWCA010000407.1 GCA_023390875.1 Actinomycetes bacterium | reverse complement strand
GGCCTGGCTCGCACCGCCGGCGGCCTCGCGCTGGCCGGGGCCGCGGCGCTCGCGTGGGCGGCCCTGGTCGAGGTCCGCTGGTACACGCTGCGTGAGGTCACCGTCCCGGTGCTTCCCGCAGGCCAGGCGCCGCTGCGGATCCTGCACCTCTCCGACCTGCACCTGCTGCCCGGCCAGCAGCGCAAGGTCGACTGGGTGCGGGACCTCGCGTCGCTCGACCCGCACCTCGTCGTCGACACGGGCGACAACTGGGCGCACCTCGACGCGATGCCGGCGCTGCTGCGGGCGCTCGAGCCGCACCTCGCGAGGCCGGGCGCGTTCGTGTGGGGCTCGAACGACTTCGTCGCACCGATCTTCAAGAACCCGGCGCGCTACCTCCTGCCCGACGCCCGCATGCCGCACCACCCCGAGCCCGTGCACCTGCCGTGGCGCGAGCTCGGCGCCCGGTTCCGCGACGCCGGCTGGATCGACCTCGACAACCGCCGCGACGTCGTCGAGCTCGACGGCCGCCGCGTCTCCCTTGTCGGCACCAACGACGCGCACCTCAACCTCGACCGCTACCCGGCGGCGGGCCGACCCGACGACGCCCGCACGGGCGACGACCCCGTCGACCTGCACCTCGGCGTCACGCACGCCCCCTACCGGCGCGTGCTCGACGCGATGCACGACGACGACGTCGACCTCGCGATCGCCGGCCACACGCACGGCGGGCAGCTCGCCGTGCCCGGCTGGGGCGCCCTCGTGACGAACTGCGACATCGACACCCGCCGCGCCAAGGGCCTGCACGGCTGGCCCGGTCCGCGCCCCGACCGACCCGGCGGCGCGGGCTCCACGTGGCTGCACGTCTCCGCCGGGCTCGGCACCTCGCCGTACGCTCCCGTGCGGTTCGCGTGCCGCCCCGAGGCGACGCTGCTCACACTCGTCGCGGGCTGAGGTATCCGGTTTCGTCTGGAGGGCACCCGTCGGCTATCCTTACGGGGCTCCACGGGGTGTGGCGCAGCTTGGTAGCGCGCTTCGTTCGGGACGAAGAGGTCGTGGGTTCGAATCCCGCCACCCCGACAGTGTGAAAGGCCCTCTGGTCAGCGAGTCCGCTCGCGCCAGGGGGCCTTTCGCTTGCCCGCGGCGTCGTCGCGACCCCGCCTGGGTGGCTACGCACTGGGTGATCCCCTCGTCATCCACTTCACGTGCCAGGATCGGTGCCGTGGCTGAGGGAGTCGGCGAGAGGGCCTGGCACCAGGAGATCCCACGCGAACTTCTGCCCGGGCCGTCCGCGCGCAGCCTTCGACTGGCCTCGTTCGCCGTGATCGGCGCAGGGGCGACGGCCTTCGTCGTCCTGGCCGCGATGTTTCCCTTCGCGACGACGGGCGTGATCGCGAATCCCGACGGGTGGCCCTTCTGGGTCGCACTTGTCGTCTTCATCTCGAGTGCGTTCCTTGTCGGTAGAGGCTCGTTCAGTCCCCTTGATCGGGTTGTCGAGAAGCGGACACGGAGGGAGCGCGCGGCGGGTTACACGACCGAGCGCCACGCAGCCCTCGAGAAGGAGTGCCCCGTCGATGTGGTGGACGCGCGATCGCGCCGCGTGATCCGCCTGGCGGGCGAGCCGGTGGTCTAAAGCAAGTACGACGTCGAGTGGGCCAACCAGATCCGCGACAGGATCCGCCTGGTCCGGCAGGCCGCCCGCGACGAACGCGTGGCGCCCACGCTGGGTGACGATCTGGGTGACTGCCGCTCCCTGGACGTCGAGCGTGTCTGCCGAGCATGACCGACCCGGATGAGCCGCGTGTTGCACGGTCCTCCACGACCTCGCCGGGGCCGTCCTTGCGAGGCAGGGGCGTTCGACTTGAGCCCGGTGCAACTGGGCCACAGCGGACGCCGTCAGGTGTTCGGTGCGACCAGGCGATACTTCACGGCATGGACGGGCACGCTGGCATGACGGAGCTCGGCAGCGTGGCTCTCGTCCTCGCGGGCGCGGGCATGCTCGTCGTCTACACGTTCACGCTCGGCGCTGGATCGCCCAATCGACAGGTCACTGAACGTCTGGGCGTGACGACGTGGCTCGTCCCCCCGTGCCTCGTGATCGTGTCGAGCGTCGTCATGGTCCTGGCGACGTCGAGGTCGCCGGCCGTCCTCGTCGCGGTCGGCGCGTTGGCCGTCGGTGCGTGGTCGTTGCGGTATCCACCAGATCGGGACACGCGGAAACGGCGGAGGACGTCCTCGCGAGTCGCTCCGCCGGCGGACCGCTCACGCCGCCACAGAGGCCTGGCGCTCCTGGTGGCGGTCGCGCTGGAAGTGGTTGCCTTCGTGCTCGGTGGGTAGCGAGTCGGCGGCGGACGGGTCAGGACTCCAGTGGACGGTGGCGGTCACGTCCCTCAGCCGACGGTGATCGTCCGGCAGCCCAGGGGCGTGTTCCCCGTCGTGGGGTCGTCGATCGCGTACACGCAGACCTGGTGCGTGCCGGGTCCGGCCGTGAACGACTGGGTGAACCCGTGCAGGTCGCCGGTCCCGGGGTAGGCCGCACCGACGTCGGCACGCACACCGGTGGTGCTGACCGCGCCGCCCCAGGTGCCGTTGACGTAGACGTGCACGTCGATCGGGCCGGCGACGTCGGGGTCGAGGGCCCAGCCGGACGCCGTCACGGTCGGCCCCGCCGCCGTCAACGACTCGAAGTTGCCCATCGGGAGCGTGCTGCCCGTCGTCACGGACCCGCAGCCGAGCGGGGTGTTCCCCCGCGTCGTCGGGTCGATGGCGTAGACGCAGACCTGGTGCGTCCCCGGACCGGCCGTGAACGACTTGGTGAACCCGTGGAGGTTCCCCGTGCCGGGGTAGACGGCGGCCACGTCGTCGCGGACGACGCCGGTCCGGGTGGCTCCGCCCCACGCGCCGTCGACGTAGACGTGCACGTCGACCGGCTGACCGAGGGGCGTGTCGGGGTCGAGCGCCCAGCCGCTGAGCGTCACGGTGGTGCCGGACGACCACAGTCGCTCGAAGTGCCCGACGGGGAGCGAGCTCGGCACCGTCGCGGTCCGGCAGCCGATCGGCACCTGCCCGATGTCGACGTCCCATACGAAGACGCACACGGTGTGCGGTCCGGGTGGCAGCGCGAGGACGTCGTCGAACCCGCGGAGCAGGCCGGCGCCCGGGTAGGCCAGGACCACGTCGGGCCGGGGCACGACCGTGGTGGGTGAGGCGCTGATGACTCCGGACCCGTCGACGTAGACGGCGAGGGAGTCGGGCGCCGGGGAGTCCGGGTCCCACGCCCAGCCCCGGTACTCCAACCCGGGCTGCGGGCTGCGGACCGGCACCAGCTCCTCGAAGTTCCCGAACGGGGCCGTCCGTGGTCGCTGGCCGTCGTCGACGACGCCGCCCTGCGGGACCGTGGCGGCTGCGGGCATCGGGGACACGACCCCGAGGAGGCCCACGATCAGGGCGGCTGTCAGGGCACCGACGGTGCTGCGGGACGTCATGTCGCTCCGATCCCCTGCCTGAGCGGGGCACCGGACCGAGACCGTCGTCGGCATCGCCTCGGCGCGCCACTGCGACCAGTCTGTCCAGCCCGGCCGTCGGGCGGTCGGGACCTAGGGCCCGAGCTCCGGGGCCTGGCGACGGTGCTCAGCCGTTCGGGCCGAGGTACGACGCGTTGCCGTCGCTCGTGTGGATGCGGACGTGGACGCTCGCGCTGGGGTCGGTGGGGCCGGTGACGGTCTGCTGGCCGTCGGACACCGAGATGTCGAGCGCCACGGGCTCCCCCGTGCCGTAGACGGTGACGTCGCCGTCCGAGGCGGACGCGTCGATGTCGCCGCGGACGCCCGAGATCTCCTGCCGGCCGTCCGTCGAGTGCACGTCGGCCCGGCCGGACACCTCGGACACCTCGACGCGCCCGTCGGACGACGACACGTCGACGTCACCCTGGACCGCGGAGACCTCGATGCGCCCGTCGCCGCTGTGCACGGCGACGTCACCGATCACGTTCTCGATCGTGGTGGCGCCGTCGGAGGTGTGCGCGTCGATCGAACCCTGCACGGCGGACGCGGACACGTCGCCGTCGGACGCCTCGATCTCGACGTCCGTGCCCTCGGGCACCTGCACGACGAGCGACGCGGTGCAGACGCCGGGGCTCCACCAGTCGCACCGGTGCTCGACGAGCAGCGTGTCGCCCACGACCGACGAGCTGTACCGGGGCGTCGACAGCGCGCTGCGGGACTCGCGCCGGACGACGACGTCGGACCCACCCGTCGTCACCGTGACGTCGCCGTCGGCGACGAGCCGGACGACCGGCTGGGCGTCGTACGTCTCGGTCCGCGCGGTCGACGAGACGTCGGCGTTCGCGGCGATGAGCTGGCCCGTCGCGCTCCACACGCCCGTGACGAGCATGAGGCCGCCGACGCTGCCGCCGGTCCAGATGAGCGCCCGGGAGCTCGGCGACCGCGGGGCGGGGGGCGGCGGGGACTGCACGGGGTTCTCGAGCGTGGTGGTCATGGCCGGTCTCCGTTCGAGGGGCTGTGCTCGAGCCAGCGCAGCACCGCGAGCACGCGACGGTGGTCGTCGCTGTCCGGGGGCAGGCCGAGCTTGGTGAGGATCGAGGTGACGTGCTTCTCGACGGCCGGGAGGCCGACGACGAGGCGATCCGCGATCGCCGTGTTGGAGCGGCCCTCGGCCATGAGACCGAGGACGTCGCGCTCCCGTGGGGTGAGCGTCTCGAGACCCGACCTGCGGGTCCGGGCGAGGATCTGGGCGACGACCTCGGGGTCGATCACCGTGCCGCGGGACGCGACGCGGTGGAGGGCGTCGAGGAACTCGTCCACGTCGGCCACGCGGTCCTTGAGCACGTACCCGAGCCCGCGGACGTCGCCCGCGAACAGCTCCTGCGCGTACCGCTGCTCGACGTACTGCGAGAGCACGAGCACCGGCAGCCTCGGGTGCAGCGAGCGCAGGTGGACGGCGGCCCGCAGGCCCTCGTCGGTGTGCGTCGGGGGCATCCGGACGTCCGTGACCAGCACGTCCGGCACGTCGGCGTCGGGGCCCAGGGCGGCGACGAGCTCGTCGGCCGTCTTGTAGCCGGTCACCTCGTGCCCCTCCGCGGTCAGCAGGCGCGTGAGCCCGTCGAGCAGGAGGACCGAGTCCTCGGCGATCACGATGCGCACGGCACCTCCACGGTCAGTCGCGTGCCGGCTCCGGCCGGGCTCTCCAGGCGGAACGTGCCGTCGAGCGCGGCGACCCGGCTGCGCAGCCCGTCGAGCCCGCTGCCCGGGTGCGCGTCCGCGCCGCCGACGCCGTCGTCCTGCACGACGAGCCGCAGGACGCCGTCGACGACCGCGGCCTCCACCGTGACGTGCTGCGCGTGCGCGTGCTTCGCGGCGTTGGTCAGCGCCTCGGCGGCCACGAAGTACGCGGCGGCCTGCGCGGACGTGCTCGCGGTGCCGAGCAGCGTCGCGTTCGGGACGACGACCTCGACGGGGACCGGGCTGCGGGCGGCGAGCGCCGACAGCGCCGCGTCCAGGCCGCGGTCGGTGAGGACGGCGGGGTGGATGCCCCGGACGAGGTCGCGCAGCTCGGCGAGCGTCTCCTTGACCTCGCGGTGCGCGTGCTCGAGCGCCGCGGCGGCGGCGTCGGGGT
>JAEWCA010000402.1 GCA_023390875.1 Actinomycetes bacterium | reverse complement strand
GGGCACCGGCGGCGAGCGCCGCGACGGCGGTCGTCGTGATGGCGGCGGTCGCCGTGGCGACGCCGCAGAGAAGAGCGCGTTCCTCGAGCGCGTCGTCACGATCAACCGCGTGGCCAAGGTCGTCAAGGGCGGCCGCCGCTTCAGCTTCACCGCGCTCGTCGTGGTGGGCGACGGCGACGGCACCGTCGGTGTCGGCTACGGGAAGGCCAAGGAGGTGCCCGCGGCGATCGCCAAGGGTGTCGAGGAGGCCAAGAAGAACTTCTTCAAGGTCCCGCGCATCCAGGGCACGATCCCGCACCCCATCCAGGGTGAGGCCGCTGCCGGTGTCGTCTTCCTGCGTCCGGCGTCGCCGGGTACCGGTGTGATCGCCGGTGGTCCGGTGCGCGCCGTGCTCGAGTGCGCCGGCATCCACGACGTGCTCAGCAAGTCGCTCGGCTCGTCCAACGCGATCAACATCGTCCACGCGACGGTCGAGGCCCTGCGCGGTCTCGAGCGTCCGGAGGCCGTGGCCGCGCGCCGTGGTCTGCCGGTCGAGCACGTGGTCCCGGCTGCGCTCCTGCGGGCGCAGGCCGCCGGCCTGGCCGCCGCTGCGGGCGCGAAGGCAGGTGCCTGATGGCTCGGCTCAAGGTGACGCAGAAGCGTTCCGGCATCGGTGGCAAGCAGAACCAGCGCGACACGCTGCGCACGCTGGGCCTGAAGCGGATCGGCGACGTCGTCGTCAAGGAGGACCGTCCTGAGATCCGCGGCATGGTCAAGACCGTGCAGCACCTGGTCGCGGTCGAGGAGGTCGAGTGACCATGGCTGACGACAAGAAGGCCGACGCGAAGGCCGAGGAGGTGACGGCCCCCAAGGCCGCCGCCAAGAAGGCTCCCGCCAAGAAGGCCCCCGCCAAGGCCGAGGCCACGGAGGCCGCCCCGAAGACGACCAAGGCGAAGGCCGCGGCGTCCGAGAAGGCGGAGCCGAAGGCCGACGCGAAGGCGGAGAAGGCCGAGACCAAGGCCGCCTCGGCGAAGGCCAAGGCGGCTCCCGCGAAGAAGGCCGCCCCGGCGAAGTCCGAGGCTGCCGCCAAGGCGGCCGCGGCCGCTGCCGAGCCCGGCGCCGGTGGCACCCTCAAGGTGCACCACCTGCGTCCGGCCCCCGGCGCCAAGACGGCCAAGACCCGCGTGGGTCGTGGTGAGGCGTCGAAGGGCAAGACGGCCGGTCGTGGCACCAAGGGCACCAAGGCCCGCTACCAGGTGCCGGACCGCTTCGAGGGTGGGCAGATGCCGCTGCACATGCGGCTGCCCAAGCTCCGCGGCTTCAAGAACCCGTTCCGTGTCGAGTACCAGGTCGTCAACCTGGACAAGCTCTCGGCGCTGTACCCGGACGGTGGCGACGTGACGGTCGCCGACCTGGTCGCGAAGGGTGCGGTCCGCAAGGGCCAGCCCGTCAAGGTGCTCGGCACCGGCGACCTCACGGTCAAGGTCTCGGTCGCGGTCGACGCCTACTCGGCGTCCGCGAAGGAGAAGATCGTGGCTGCCGGCGGAAGCGTCGCGCAGGACTGATTCACGGACGGGGCCGGTGGGGCCGACAGAGCTCCCACCGGCCCCGTTCCGCATGCTGGTGGGCATCGGTTAGGGTGCCCCGTTGCCTGCAATGATTCGCGGGCGTTCACGGCCGGAACGGACCGGTCGTACGAGATGCCGCTCAGGCGGCCCAGGAGGACCAGGTGCTCAGCGCATTCGTCAGGGCGTTCAGGACGCCCGACCTGCGGCGCAAGCTGCTCTTCACGATCGGCATCATGGTCGTGTTCCGCATCGGATCCTTCCTGCCGACGCCGGGTGTGTCGTATCCCAACGTCCAGGAGTGCATCGCCCAGACCGCGGGCGAGAACGACCTGCTCGGTCTGGTGAACCTGTTCAGCGGTGGAGCGCTCCTGCAGCTCTCCGTGTTCGCGCTCGGGATCATGCCGTACATCACCGCGAGCATCATCATCCAGCTGCTCCGCGTCGTGATCCCGCGGTTCGAGGAGCTGCACCGTGAGGGGCAGTCCGGCACCGCGAAGCTCACGCAGTACACGCGGTACCTGACGATCGGTCTCGCGGTCCTGCAGTCGACGACGATCATCACGGTCGCGCGCAGCGGTCAGCTGTTCTCCGGGTGCACCGTCGACGTGATCCCCGACGACTCGTGGGTCACGCTGCTCATCATGGTCATCACGATGACCGCGGGCACCGGCCTCATCATGTGGCTCGGCGAGCTCATCACCGAGCGCGGCGTCGGCAACGGCATGTCGCTGCTCATCTTCACGTCGATCGCCGCGAGCTTCCCGACCTCGCTCGGCTCGATCGCCGGTGGCAACAACGGCGCGACCAAGTTCACCGTGGTCCTCGCGGTCATCGTCCTGGTGATCGGCGCGGTCGTGTTCGTCGAGCAGTCGCAGCGCCGCATCCCGGTCCAGTACGCCAAGCGCATGGTCGGCCGGCGCATGTACGGCGGCTCCAGCACGTACATCCCGATCAAGATCAACATGGCCGGCGTGATCCCGATCATCTTCGCGTCGTCGCTGCTCGCGATCCCGGGTCTCATCGCCCAGTTCGGCGACCAGACGGCGGGCTGGGTCCAGTGGATCAGCCTGCACCTGGCGAAGCAGAGCGCACCGCTGCACCTCGCGCTGTACGTCCTGCTGATCATCTTCTTCTGCTACTTCTACACGGCCATCACGTTCAACCCGGACGAGGTCGCCGACAACATGAAGAAGTACGGCGGCTTCATCCCGGGCATCCGTGCCGGCCGCCCGACGGCGGAGTACCTCGACTACGTCATCACGCGCATCACGGCGCCGGGGTCGATCTACCTGGCGATCGTCGCGCTGATCCCGACGCTGGTGTTCATCGGGCTCGACGTGGGCTCCAACATCCCGTTCGGTGGCTCGTCGATCCTCATCGTGGTGGGCGTCGGCCTCGAGACCGTCAAGCAGATCGAGTCGCAGCTGCAGCAGCGGCACTACGAAGGGTTCCTCCGATGAGCGCACGTCTGGTCCTGCTCGGCCCACCGGGAGCCGGCAAGGGAACGCAGGCGGCACGGCTCGCCGAGGAGCTCGGCGTGCCGGCGATCTCGACGGGCGACATCTTCCGGGCCAACATCAAGGGCGGCACGGAGCTCGGTCGCACGGCGCAGGAGTACTCGGCCCGTGGCGCGCTCGTCCCGGACTCGGTGACGAACGCGATGGTTCGGGACCGTCTGGCGCAGGACGACGTCACGAACGGCTTCCTTCTCGACGGCTACCCGCGCAACGCGGCGCAGGTCGAGGAGCTCGACGCGATCCTCGCGGACCAGGGCCGCGCGCTGGACCTGGCGGTGGAGATCACGGCCGACCCCGAGGTCGTCGTCGAGCGTCTGCTCAAGCGCGCGGAGATCGAGGGGCGCGAGGACGACACGGAGGACGTCGTCCGCCACCGGCTCGACGTGTACGCCGAGCAGACCGCCCCGATCTCGCAGCTGTACGCGGACCGTGGCCTGCTCGCGCAGGTCGACGGGATCGGTGAGGTCGACGACGTGACCCGGCGGCTGGTCGCCGCGATCGGCTCGCTCGCTCGCTGAGCGCGCCCTCGGGTGACGTGATGTTCGGCAGGGAACGCATCGAGTACAAGACGCCGGACCAGGTCGCCGTCATGCGGCGCGCGGGTCTGGTGGTCGCGGACGCGCTGGCGGCCGTGCGTGAGCACGTCGTGGTCGGCGCGACGACGGCCGACCTCGACGCGGTCGCGGCGCGCGTCATCGCCGAGCGGGGCGCGACACCGTCGTTCCTCGGTTACCACGGGTACCCGGCGACGTTGTGCGTCTCGGTCAACGACGAGGTCGTGCACGGCATCCCCGGCCCTCGCGTCCTCGAGGACGGCGACGTCGTGTCGGTCGACTGCGGCGCGATCGTCGACGGGTGGCACGGCGACTCCGCGATCACCGTCGTCGTCGGCGACGGGCACCCCCAGGACGTCGCGCTGGCGTCCACCACCGAGCGCGCCATGTGGGCGGGCATCGCGGCCCTCGCGACGGGCGAACGCCTCGGGGTGGTGGGGGAGGCCGTCGAGGACGTCGTGGACGCGGCCCTCGAGGCAGGCCTCAACGGCGGGACCCGGTACGGCATCGTGCAGGAGTACGTCGGCCACGGGATCGGCACCGCGATGCACCAGCCGCCCGACGTCCTGAACTATCGCGCCCGGGACCGCGGGCCGCGGCTGCGTCCGGGGCTGTGCGTCGCGGTGGAGCCGATGATCGTGCGCGGCTCGCGGATGACCGAGGTGCTCGACGACGACTGGACCGTCGTCACGGAGGACGGTTCGCGTGCCTCCCACTGGGAGCACACGGTGGCCCTCCTCGAGGACGGCATCTGGGTGCTGACCGCCGCCGACGGTGGCGCCGCGGCGCTCGCCGAGCTCGGCGTCGAGGTCGCTCCGCTCGCCTGACCCACGGTCGCGGCGGCCCCTGTCGGACGCCTGTCCGGTTCGTCCGGTCCGCCGTTCAGGTGAACATCCGTCCAGATTCCAGATGAATCGCGCTCATCTGCGCAAACGCGCCTCGGGCGTCGCATATGTCCGATAGTGTGCGGCGCGGCGGGGCCGGGTTCCCGCCACCCCTGTGAGTGTGCGGTGTGTCGCCGTGCGCCCGGGGGAGCCCGCAGGCGTGCCCCCCGTCGCGCCTGCCCCGTATCGACGATGGGTGGCCCATGCAGCGCAGCGTTCGTCCCGTGTCCTCGTCCCGAGCAGCGCGATCTGCTCGCAGGTTCACCACTCTGGCGGTCGCCACCGTCGTCGCCGCCGTGACGCTCACGGCCGGCGCCGGCGCGGCGCAGGCGCACGG
>JAEWCA010000347.1 GCA_023390875.1 Actinomycetes bacterium | reverse complement strand
CGGGTGGAGGTCGGCGCGTCCGCACGCGCACCGGGGCGTCAGCGGGAGGCGGCGGGCAAACTGGGCCCGTGCGCCTCTACCTGCCTGCCACGCTCGACGAGCTCGACGACCCCGCCGCGGAGCTGCCTGCCCGCCGCGCCCACGCCGTGACGGCCGCCCTGCGTGCCGTGCTGCCCGACGAGGACGACGAGGGGCTCGAGTTCGCCGCACAGCTCATGGCCGCGGACGACTCGCTCGCGCTGCTCACCGACCGCCCCGGCGCCCCGCGGCTGCGCCTCGTCGTGTCCGTCGACGTGCCGGACGCGTCCGTCGGGCCGGTGGACGACCCGGACGCGGCGCCGAGCGCGGTCGAGCTGCTGACGGCGGTGGTCCGCGACGACATCGCCTGCGTGCACGTGGACGAGCCCGCGGCGCGTGACGAGGTCGCGCGTGCGGCAGCCGGCGACGACGAGGCGTCCGACGCTCTCGACGAGCGTGACCTGCTCTGGTACGACGCGACCGAGCTGGGCGGCATCCCGCGCTGAGCAGGAGCGGGGCGGTCGTCGCACGCTCTGCCGGGCGATCGCACCGCTCGCCCGCCCCGGGCGCGTCGACGGGCGGACCGGGCCTCGCGACCGTGGCGTTCGTCACGAACGGCCCGCGTACGGGGAGCCAGTTGGACCGGCGCCGCCGGGCTCGGGTAATGTTCACCGCCGGTACGACGTCCGGTGGACGACGGTCCGCCTTCCGAGGTGACCGACGGCACCCGGAGGTCATACCCCCATGGGGTATGGTGTAATTGGCAGCACGAGTGATTCTGGTTCACTTAGTCTAGGTTCGAGTCCTGGTACCCCAGCGCGAGCACCGCTGACCTGCACGGTCCGAGTCACTCGGATCATCGGGTAAAGTGTTCACTCGGTAAGCGAGGCCCTCGGGTCTCGCGGCTGATAGGCCCCCGTTGTGTAGCGGCCTAGCACGCCGCCCTCTCACGGCGGTAGCGCCGGTTCGAATCCGGTCGGGGGTACAGAGGAAGGCCCGGTCACCACGGTGACCGGGCCTTCGTCGTTCGTGCTGTCTGCTCGGGCGCGCGCCGCTGCCACGCGGGCCGACGGCGCGGCGAGCCGACAGCGCAGCGTGGCCGACACCGGGGGCGCGGCCGACAGCGAGCGGTGGCCGACAGCGCGACCCGGCGGCGCGGGCGAAGCCGGAACGTGAGGCGGCCGCGCGCCTGCGCGACGACGGAGTCCGACCCGGGCCGTCCGGCCCGGTGACCCACGATCGCGACCCGGCCTTCGACTGGGTGACCCGGTCCTGCAGCGCGCGGCGGAGGACCCCGGTGACCGGGCCGAGAGCACGGCGGTGGGCGATGGTGCACCGCCGTGCGGTCGTCACCGGACGGGCGACGACCGCAGGGCGGGACGAGCTCAGTCCGCGGTGCGGCGCAGGACCTCGGTGAGCCGGTTCGCGGCGGACACGACGGCGGACGCGTGCAGCCGGCCGGGCTGCCGGGACAGCCGCTCGAGCGGTCCGGACACCGAGACGGCGGCCACGACCCGACCTGACGGCCCGCGCACGGGTGCGGACACCGACGCGACGCCCACCTCGCGCTCGGACACGGACTGCGCCCAGCCGCGGCGGCGGACGCCCGACAGGATCGTCGCCGTGAACTTGGCGCCCTGCAGGCCGCGGTGGAGCCGGTCGGGCTCCTCCCAGGCGAGCAGGATCTGCGCGGCGGAGCCGGCCTGCATGGTCAGCGTCGCCCCCACGGGGATGGAGTCGCGCAGCCCGATGGGTCGTTCGGCCGCGGCCACACAGATGCGCAGGTCGCCCTGGCGGCGGTAGAGCTGCGCGCTCTCGCCGGTGTGGTCGCGCAGCGCCGCGAGCACGGGCCCGGCGGCGGCGAGGAGGCGGTCCTCCCCGGCGGCGGTCGCGAGCTCCGACAGGCGGGGGCCGAGCACGAACCGACCCTGCATGTCGCGCGCGACGAGGCGGTGGTGCTCGAGCGCGACCGCCAGCCGATGGGCCGTGGGGCGAGCAAGATGGGTGGCGGTGACGAGCTGCGCGAGCGTGGCCGGGCCGGCCTCGAGCGCACTGAGAACCGACGCGGCCTTGTCCAGGACGCCGACTCCGCTAGAGTTGTCCATAGGTCGATATTGGCGTCTCGCAGGCTGAGATGCAAGCAGGTCGGCCCACGAACCCGGGAACTACCCCCTCCCGGACTAGGAGAACAGGACCGAGAACATGGCCGGCACGTTGGCGGAGAAGGTCTGGGACGCACATGTCGTGCGCCGTGGCACGGACGGTGCCCCCGACCTCCTCTACATCGATCTGCACCTCGTCCACGAGGTGACGAGCCCGCAGGCGTTCGAAGGGCTGCGGCTCGCGGGCCGCCCCGTGCGCCGCCCGGACCTCACGCTCGCGACCGAGGACCACAACACGCCCACGCTCGACATCGACCGGCCGATCGCCGACACGACGAGCCGCACCCAGATCGAGACGCTGCGCCGCAACGCCGCGGAGTTCGGCGTCCGGATCCACTCGCTCGGCGACGCCGACCAGGGCATCGTCCACCAGGTCGGTCCGCAGCTCGGCCTCACGCAGCCGGGCCTGACGGTCGTCTGCGGCGACTCGCACACGTCGACGCACGGCGCGTTCGGTGCGCTCGCGTTCGGCATCGGCACCAGCGAGGTCGAGCACGTCCTCGCGACCCAGACGCTGCCGCTCGCGCCGTTCAAGACCATGGCGATCACGGTGAACGGCCAGCTGCCGGCCGGCGCCACCAGCAAGGACATCATCCTGGCGATCATCGCCAAGATCGGCACCGGCGGCGGCCAGGGATACGTGCTCGAGTACCGCGGCGAGGCCATCCGGGCGCTGTCGATGGAAGCCCGCATGACGATCTGCAACATGTCGATCGAGGCCGGCGCGCGTGCCGGCATGATCGCGCCGGACCAGACGACGTTCGACTACCTGCAGGGCCGCCCGCACGCGCCCGAGGGCGCCGACTGGGACGCGGCCGTCGAGTACTGGTCGACGCTGCGCTCGGACGACGACGCGCAGTTCGACGCCGAGGTCGTGCTCGAGGCGGCCGACCTCGAGCCGTTCGTCACGTGGGGCACCAACCCGGGCCAGGGCCTGCCGCTGTCGGGCTCCGTGCCGGTGCCCGAGGAGATCGCCGACGCCAACGAGCGCGTCGCCGCCGAGCGGGCCATCGAGTACATGGGTCTCACGCCCGGTCAGCCGCTGCGCGACATCAAGGTCGACACGGTGTTCATCGGGTCGTGCACCAACGGCCGCATCGAGGACCTGCGGTCGGTCGCCAAGCTCGTGCAGGGCAAGCACAAGGCCGACGACGTGCGCGTCCTCGTCGTGCCCGCGTCCGCGCGCGTGCGCCTGCAGGCCGAGGCCGAGGGGCTCGACAAGATCTTCCTCGACTTCGGCGCGGAGTGGCGCAACGCGGGCTGCTCGATGTGTCTCGGCATGAACCCCGACCAGCTCGCGCCGGGGGAGCGGTCGGCGTCCACGTCGAACCGCAACTTCGAGGGACGGCAGGGCAAGGGAGGCCGCACGCACCTCGTGTCGCCGCTCGTCGCCGCCGCGACGGCCATCCGCGGGACGCTCTCGTCGGTCGCCGACCTGGGACCCGGTGTCGTCGCGCCCGACGGCAGCCCGCTGACCGACCTGCAGACGGTCTGACCGCCGCCAGAGCCTGAGAGAAGAGACCGTCATGGAGAAGTTCACCCAGCACACCGGCGTCGGCGTCCCGCTGCGTCGCAGCAACGTCGACACCGACCAGATCATCCCGGCCGTCTACCTCAAGCGCGTGACGCGCACGGGGTTCGAGGACGCCCTGTTCGCCGCCTGGCGCGGGGACCCGTCGTTCGTGCTCAACCAGGAGGCGTACACGTCGGGCTCGGTGCTCGTCGCGGGCCCTGACTTCGGCACCGGGTCGTCGCGCGAGCACGCGGTCTGGGCGCTCAAGGACTACGGCTTCAAGGTCGTGATCTCGGCCCGGTTCGCGGACATCTTCCGCGGCAACTCCGGCAAGCAGGGCCTGCTCGCCGCGCAGGCGTCGCAGGAGGACATCGAGCTCATCTGGAAGATCCTCGAGACCCGCCCGGGTACCGAGATCACGGTCGACCTCGAGGCGCGCACGATCACGTGCGACGACGTCGTGGTGCCGTTCCAGGTCGACGACTACACCCGCTGGCGCCTCCTCGAGGGCCTCGACGACATCGGCCTGACGCTGCAGCACGCCGACGAGATCTCCGCCTTCGAGGAGACCCGCGAGCCGTGGCGTCCGCGCACGCTGCCGGCCAAGCACCTCCCGCCCGTCGAGATCCAGGCCGCGCGTCCGGTGCACGTGGAGATCACGCCCCGCTGAGGTCGTCGGGACGGGCAGGTCACCGGTCACGGTGCCC
>JAEWCA010000341.1 GCA_023390875.1 Actinomycetes bacterium | reverse complement strand
CCGCCGCGGCGACCCGCTCGGCGCGCGCCGCCCGGTCGGCCCGGGTGCGGAACAGCGCGGCGGTGAGGACCGCGCCGAGCAGGAAGATCCCCGCCGACCAGCCGTAGGCCACCGCGAACGAGTGCAGCGCACCCTCCGCGACCACCTGCGGCGACACGGGCCCGTGGTCGGCCACGTAGGCGGTCGCCGCGGTGGCGGCCAGCGTGTTGAGCACGGCCGTGCCGATCGCACCGCCGACCTGCTGGCCGGTCGACACCATCGCGGACGCGGCGCCGGCCTGCCGGGGTGCGACACCGAGCGTCGCGATCTGGAACGACGCGGGCATGATCGAGCCCATCGCGATGCCCATGAGCACGAGCCCGACGAGCACGCGCCCGTACCCGCTGTCGAGCTCGAGCGTCCGGAACCAGGTCATCGCGAGCGCCGCGGCCACCATCCCGGTCGGCACGAGCAGCTTGGGGCCGAAGCGCGGCACGAGGATGTTCGACTGGACCTGCGCGGTGATCACGAGGGTCACGATCATCGGCAGGAACGCGGTCCCGGTCTGCATGGGCGTGTACCCGAGCGTCAGCTGCAGGTAGTAGGTGAGGAACAGGAACACGCCGAACATCCCGGAGCCGGCGACGAGGATCGCGAGGAACCCCGCACCGCGGTCGCGGTCGAGCACGATGTCGAGCGGGAGCAGGGGGTGCTGCGCGGTGCGCTGCCGGATCGCGAACGCGACCAGCAGCACGACGCTCGCGGCGAGCGAGCCCCACACCACGGGCGCGTCCCACCCCTGCGGCTCGGCCTGCGAGAAGCCGAACACGAGCGCGAACAGCCCGCTCGTCGCGAGGAGCACGCTGGGCACGTCGAGCCGGGTCTGGTGCCGCTCGCCGGTGCGGGACAGCAGCACGGAGCCGGCGACGAACGCGACGACGGCGATGAGCACGTTGACGTAGAGGTTCCAGCGCCAGTTGAAGTTCTCGGTGAGGTACCCGCCGAGGAGCAGGCCGATGGCGCCACCCATCCCGGCGATGGCCCCGAACACGCCGAACGCGCGGGCGCGTTCCTTCGGGACGGTGAACGTGGTGGTGAGCACGGACAGTGCGGCCGGCGCGAGCACGGCGGCGAAGACGCCCTGGAGGGCACGTGCGCCGACGAGCAGCTCGAACGACTGCGCGGCGCCGCCGAGTGCCGACGCGGCGGCGAACCCGACGAGGCCGACGAGGAACATGCGGCGGCGCCCGAACATGTCGGACAGCCGGCCGCCGAGCAGCAGCAGGCTGCCGAAGGCGAGGGCGTAGGCGGTGACGACCCACTGGCGGTCGTTGTCGGTGAAGCCGAGGTCCGCCTGGGCGGACGGCAGGGCGATGTTCACGATGGTCGCGTCGAGCACGACCATCAGCTGGGCGAGCGCGACGGTCGCGAGGACGAGCCAGCGGCTGCGGCCGGCGAGCGACGCGCCGGACGGCGCGGGTGGCGCGGTGGTGGTCGACGAGGACATGCGGACGCTCCTGGGGATGTCTCGGATGCGGTGCGGCCAACGTATTACAGAACCGCACAGTTCCGGAACCCCCCAGTTTCGGAACTTCCGCGTTCCGCATCCAGCCCGGCGCGGTACCGTGGCACCGACGACGCACGACGGACGACGGACGAGAGGCGGGACCACCGGTGGAGGACGCCAGCGCGACCGTGCTCTCCCGCCGACCGGGACGCCGCCGCGACGACTCGAAGGACGACACGATCCTCGAGGCCGCCCGTGAGCTGCTCGCCGAGCGCGGGTTCGACGGCATGACGATGGACGCCGTCGCCGAGCGCGCAGGCGCCGGCAAGGCGACCGTCTACCGTCGCTGGCCGTCGAAGGTGCAGCTCACCGTGGACGCGATCGTGTGCGCCCGCGGCGTCCGCATGACGATCGACGACGTGCCGGACACCGGCACGCTGCGCGGCGACCTGCTCGCGGTGCGGTTCGGTCGCCGGCGCGGCGACTCCAACGCCCTCATGTCCGGCCTCATGTCGGTCGTCAAGGACGACCCTCGGCTCGCCGCCGTGTTCCACGAGGAGTTCGTGCGTTCACGTGTCACGCTCATGCTCGGCCTGCTCGAGCGCGCGCGGCTGCGCGGCGAGCTCCGCGAGGACGTCGACCTCGAGATGGTGTCGCTGGTCGCGCCCGCGATGATCAGCTACCGCAAGCTCGTCGAGGGCGGCTTCGTGGACGAGGAGTTTGTGGTCCGCATGATCGACTCGGTGATCCTGCCGCTCGTCATGGCGTAGGGGACGGCGCGCGCTCGCGCAGCTCGCCCGACACCAGGATGCTCCAGTCGCCGCGGATCGCGACGGCGGTGCGCGCGCACGTCTTGCCGTCGAACGCGGCGACCACGCTGCCGTCCTGCTTGGTCACGACGACGCCGGTGCCCACGCACCCCGACCGGTCGAGCGTGGCGTCCGAGCTCGGCTCGACGTCGAGCACCTCGTCGGTCCCCTCGATGCTGACCGTCAGCCGCTCGTTGGTGTAGTTCGAGAACTCGGCGCCCGGTCCCCCGCCACCGCACCCTGCCGTCAGCATGACGACGACCGCACCGACCACCACGAAACGCGCGCGCACCTACGACCTGCCTCACCGCCGGGACCGAGTGCCGGCCCCGGACCGGTCGGACCGGAACGGTCGACGGGCGCGGACCACCCCCGGGCAGGAGCCCGGCGGGTCACGGGAGGGGCTGGCAGCGGGATCCTCGCAACCGGTCGGACCCCCTGTCAGCGGTACCGGCCGGTACGTCCGGTGCGAAACGTTTTGGCAGGTCAGGAGGGCTCTATGACCCCGGGGGGGCCGTCGTGAGGTCGTCGGTGACGTACACGTTCCAGTCGGCGCGGACCATGAGATGGGTCGCCGGGCAGATCTTGCCGTCGAACGACGCGAGCACCGTGCCGTCCTCCTTCGTGACGACGACCCCGCTGCCCACGCAGCCGCCCTCGGACAGCTCGGCGTCCGACGCCGGCGGCAGCACGAGCACGTGGTCGGTGCCGGTGATGCTCACCGTGACCTGCTGGTCCGTGTAGTTCTCGAAGCCGGCGTGCGACCCGCCGCCGCCGACCAGACCGCAGCCGGCGAGGCCCAGCCCGGCGACGGACAGCACGGCGACGGACAGCACGCCGGCAGCGCCGGCGGCACCCCGTGCTCGCACCACGACCTCCTCTGCTCGAAGACCACGCGGATCGTCGCAGCACCCCGCACGCACCCGTGAGCCCCCGAGCGGGCGACATCCGCGCGCAGACGGGTGGATCCCGGGCACGCCCGTCCTCCCCGGGGGTGACGCACGCCAGGGACGTAGGTCCCACCACGGCCCGCCGCCCGGCCGCGATGCTCGCGCCGTGGCGGTGACGACATCGGCGACGACAGCGGCGACGAGATCGGCGACGACCGGGCGGCGCGCGCGCCGCGGTCCCGGCTGGGTCCCCCACCAGCACGGCGCGTGGGCGATGCTCGTCGTCCCCGTCGTGGTGGGCGCGCTGCTCGCGGGACCGACGTGGCGGCACGCCCTCCTGCTCGCCGCGTGGCTCGTCGCCTACCTCGCGTTCCACGCGACCGGCCTCTGGCTCAAGGCCTCGCGACGGCCGCGCTGGTGGCCGCCGGTCCGCGCGTACGGCCTGGCGACGGGCGCACTCGGGGCCGTGCTCGTGCTGACGAGCCCGTCGCTGCTGGTGTGGGCGCCGGTGTTCGGCGCGCTGCTGGTCGTGAGCCTCGGCTGCTCGGCGCGGCGCGCCGACCGGTCGTGGCTCAACGACGCGGTCACGGTCGGCGCGGCGGCGCTCATGACCCCGGTCGCGGCCACGCTGGGCACCTGGGACCCGCCGAGCGACCGGGCGTGGCTCGCGGGCGGGCTGCTCGCCGCGTACTTCCTCGGCACCGTCCCGTACGTGAAGTCGCTCATCCGCGACCGGGGCAGCCGCCCGGTGCTCGTCGTGTCGTCGGGCTACCACCTCGCGCTCGTCGTCGGTGCCGGCGCGGCGGCCGTCGCGGGCGGGCCGCCGGTGCTCGTCGTCGTCGCGATCGCGCTGCTCGCCCGCGCGGTGCTGGTGCCGCGGCTGCGACCGTGGCCGAGCGCGAAGGCCATCGGGG
>JAEWCA010000512.1 GCA_023390875.1 Actinomycetes bacterium | reverse complement strand
GCCGAGCCGCACGTCCCGGCCGTCCGCCGCGTCGAACGCGCGGGCCACCGCGGCGTCGAGCCCGTCCGTGACGAAGTGGAACGTGGTGCCGCCGTCCATCGCGAGCGGTGGGCGCGCGTGGTGGGTGAGGACGAACACGTCGTGGTGGTACGGCGGGTTCTCGCCCCACCAGCCGCGCCAGTCGTCGTCGGCCGGCCACGGGCCGCGCACCGGGCCGAACATGTGGCGGCCCATCACGGTCGCGCCGATGTTCTCGTCCGCCTCCCGCAGGATGTCGTCGTCGAGACCCCGGCCGGTGCCGTCACCGCCGTGCTCCTCGGCGAACGCCTCAGTCGCGAACGCCCACTCGTGCAGCCGCAGGCCGCCCACGCCGAGCGGGTCGTCCCGGGACTGGTGCGGCGCGGCGCCGAACCCGTCGAGGGACACCGAGAACGAGTGCACACGCAGCCTGGCCATGGTCGCCTCCTGGTCGTCGATGCCTGGTGGTCGTCGCGCGACCCCGGTTCTCGACACGCGGCCGATGTCCGACGTCCCTGCCATAGTGGCGAAGACCCGGGCGAACCGGGTCCCGCTGCGACGAGGGAGCACCCGTGGACTGGACGCTCGAGGTGGTGGTCGTGCCCGTGAGCGACCTCGACGCGGCGATCGCGTTCTACCGCGACCAGGTCGGGTTCGACCTCGACCACGAGACGACGAACGAGCACATGCACGTCGCCCAGCTCACGCCGCGCGGGTCGGGCTGCTCGATCGTCATCGGCTCGCTGCCGTCGCAGAACGAGATGGCGCCCGGCAGCCTGCGCGGCCTGCAGCTCGTGGTCGCCGACGCCGAGGCGGCCCGTGCCGAGCTGCTCACCCGCGGGGTCGAGGCCTCCGAGATCACGGTGTTCGACGAGCGCGACGGCGGCACGTTCTTCGGGTTCGCCGACCCCGACGGCAACACGTGGGCGGTGCAGCAGATCCGCGCACGGGCCGACAGGCCGCTCATCCCGGTCGAGGCGCGCGGCCGGTTCGGGGCGCAGTAGCCGACCGATGTCGAGAACCGCCCGACGGCTCCGACCCCCTGCCGAACGAGCGCCCACCCGGGGCGCCGAGGAACGAGGACCGACGCCATGAAGTACATGCTGCTCATCTACAACCGCCCGGGATTCCTCGACGAGCTGTCCGACGCCGACAAGCAGGCGCTGTTCGGGGAGGTCGGCGAGATCATGGCCGAGCTCGAGCAGTCCGGCGAGATGGTCGGCGGCCAGGCGCTCGCCGACCCGTCGACGGCGTGCACGTCGCGCGGGGTCGACGGGAGGGCGGTGCTGACCGACGGGCCGTTCCAGGAGAGCAAGGAGCAGTTCGCCGGCTACGTGGCCCTGGACTGCACGCAGGAACGGGCCGAGGAGATCGCGCTGCGGTGGCCGGACACCCGGTTCGGCGGTGCGATCGAGGTGCGGGCCGTGATGCAGGACTCCGGCGAGGAGATGTGACGGGCGCTGCCCGGTGAGGGACGGCTCGGTGGCGTGACGGTGCGCGAGCCGGACGGAGACGTGATGGTGCTCGACCCGGACGTCGAGGACGTGCTCCGGACGACGGGTCCCCAGGTGCTGGGGGCCCTCGTCCGGCGGCACGGCCAGTTCGACGCGTGCGAGGACGCGGTGCAGGAGGCGCTGCTCGCGGCGGCCACCCAGTGGCCGGTCGAGGGCGTGCCGGACAACCCGCGCGCCTGGCTGCTCACGGTCGCGGGCCGACGGCTGACGGACGCGTGGCGGTCCGACAGCGCGCGCCGCACCCGGGAGGTCGCGGTCGTCACGCTCGACCCGCGCGAGCCCGGACCGGTGACGGGCGAGGACGACACGCTCACGCTGCTGTTCCTGTGCTGCCACCCGGCGCTCACGCCGCCGTCGCAGGTCGCGCTCACGCTGCGGGCGGTCGGCGGCCTCACGACGGCCGAGATCGCCGCCGCGTACCTGGTGCCCGAGTCGACGATGGCCCAGCGGATCAGCCGCGCGAAGCAGAAGGTGCGGGCCGGGGGCGGTCGCTTCGTGGAGCCGCCGCCGTCCGAGCGCGCGTCGCGCATCGACGCCGTCCTGCAGGTGCTGTACCTGGTGTTCACCGAGGGGTACACGTCGTCCGCCGGGGCGTCGCTGCTGCGCACCGACCTGACCGCCGAGGCGATCCGGCTCGCCCGCATGCTGCACGCGCTGCTGCCCGACGACGGGGAGGTCACGGGCCTGCTCGCGCTCATGCTCCTGACCGACGCGCACCGCCCGGCCCGCACGGACGCGACCGGCGCGCTCGTGCCGCTCGCCGAGCAGGACCGGTCGCTGTGGGACCGGGAGCAGCTCGACGAGGGCGTCGCGCTCGTCGAGTCCGCCCTGGCGGCGCACCCGGCTGGTCCGTACCTGCTGCAGGCCGCCATCGCGGCCGTGCACGCCGAGGCGCCGCGCGCGCAGGACACCGACTGGCCGCAGGTCGTCGCCCTGTACCGCGTGCTCGACCACGTCGCGCCCGGCCCGATGGTCACGCTCAACCGGGCCGTCGCCGTCGCGATGGTCGACGGGCCCCAGGCCGGGCTGGACCTGCTGGTGCCGCTCGCCGACGACGAGCGCACGGCCGGCCACTACCGGCTCGCGGCCGTCCGGGCGCACCTGCTGGAGCTGTCCGGCGACCTGCCCGCCGCACGGGCCGCCTACCGCGAGGCCGCCCGCCTCACCACGAGCCTGCCCGAGCAGCGCTACCTCGACGCCCGCGCGGCCCGCCTGTCCCCGCCGGGCTGACACCCCGACCCGTCACGCACCACCCCGACGACCGGCCCGCACGGCCGGGTCGACCCACCTCCTGGAGGTCACCGTGCCCGTCCCGACCGTCTCCACCCTCGCCGTCCCCGGCGCGAGCCTGTACTACGAGGTCCGTGGCAGCGGCCACGTGCTGCTCATGATCTGCGGCGGGATCTACGACGCCGCAGCGCTCGCACCGCTCGCCGACCTGCTGTCCGACCAGTGGACCGTCGTCACGTACGACCGGCGGGGCAACTCCCGCAGCCCGATCACGGACGGGCCGCCGGACCAGCCCGTCGACGTCCACGTCGACGACGCGCACCGGCTGCTCGCGGCGATCGGGGACGAGCGGCCCGCGGCGGTGTTCGGCAACAGCAGCGGTGCCCAGATCGCGCTCGGTCTGACGGCGCAGCACCCCGACCAGGTGCGGATCGTCGTGGCCCACGAGCCGCCCGTGTTCGGCCTGCTCGACGACGCCCCGCACTGGCAGGCGGTGCTCGACGACGTCGCGGCGGTGTGCGCCACCGAGGGGCCCGGGGCGGCGATGGCGGTGTTCACCGAGGCGCTCGGCGGCGGTGAGGAGCCCCAGGGGCCGCCCGAGGACGTCGAGCTGCCCCCGCAGGTCGCCGAGATGCTGGCGCGGTTCGAGGTCAACACCGCGTACTTCGTCGAGCACGAGGTCCCGGTGTTCGGCCGCTGGCTCCCCGACCTCGCGGCGCTGCGCAACGACGGTGTCCGGGTGGTGCCGGCCGTCGGCGCGGACTCCGTCGGCGAGCCGCCGCACCGCGCCGGCCAGGCGGTCGCGGACCGGCTGGGCGTCGACGCGCTCGTGCTGCCCGGCGGCCACGGCGGCTTCGGCACGCACACCGCCCGGTACGCGGAGGTGCTGCGGCAGGTGCTGTCCTGACGGGTGCGGTGCGGGACGCGCGTCCGCCCGCCACGGCCTCGGCCTCGGCCTCGGCGGAGGTTGTGCCGAGCAACCAGGGCTCGACGTCTCTACGCTGGCTGGGAGAGGCCGCGCCTCGTCGAGCCCGCCCCGGGGGGCGGTGCGGGCGTCGAGGACGGCGACGAGGAGGCGCCCGATGGGCAGCGCCCGGCTCCAGAACCGTCAGTCCGTCGCCCACGACCGGCCGGCTCGCTCGCGCTCGGGCCCCCGGGCTCCCGGGCAC
>JAEWCA010000312.1 GCA_023390875.1 Actinomycetes bacterium | reverse complement strand
AGGCGGACGCGCGCGCGGACCTCGCCGAGCACCCTGCGTGGCTGCGCCTGCGCGCCGACGTCGGCGCGCTGCGCGCCCTGCAGGTCAAGGACGGCTCGATCCCCGACACCGACGCGCACGCGGAGGCCCGGCGGCTCGTCGCCGCGATCGCGGGTGCGGTGTCGACGCTCACGCCGTTCGTGCCGCACGACGAGGACTACCTCGCCGCCGTCACGAAGGACCTCGCCCGGTGGGTCGACGACGGGTTCGGCGTGCCCGACTTCCTGGACTCCCTCGTGCTGTTCCACCCCGAGCGGCTGCGCGTCGACGGGCTGCGGCACCTCGTGCTGTTCCCGATGTACACGCAGAACGGCAGCACGGACCGCCGGTTCGAGGCCGTGCTGCTCGAGGTCCGCTGGCCGGACCTCGTCGCGCACCTCGAGGCCACCCGGTTCTCCAACCGGATGTTCGTGCCCGTCCGGTTCCTCGACTTCACCGCCGGCTACGACACCAACTCGGCGGTGCTGTTCCCCGAGACGGTCGCGGTGCGCGAGGTCCCCGTGTTCACGTGGGGCGCGATCTTCGCCGACCGCGAGGCCGCCCGGTTCCGTCGCGTCGTGCGCGCCGCCGCCGAGACCACCCGGCTCGCGCTGCCGCCCGACGCCGCCCGGCTGCTCGACGACCAGCGGCTCGCCGAGGAGACGTTCGTGCTGTGGGACCTCGTGCACGACCGCACCCACATGCGCGGGGACCTGCCGTTCGACCCGTTCATGATCAAGCAGCGGATGCCGTACTTCCTGTACTCGCTCGAGGAGCTGCGCTGCGACCTCACGGCGTTCCGCCACGCCGTCGCGCTCGAGCAGGACGGCGTCCCGCACGCCAGGTACGTGCAGTACGCGGTGCTCTTCGACCGCATCTTCCGGTTCCCCGTGACGGGCACCCGCGTCCGCAACTACGACGGTCTCGGCGGGCAGCTGCTGTTCGCGTGGCTGCACCAGCACCACGTCCTCGACTGGACCGACTCGCGGCTCACCGTCGACTGGCCGCGCGTGCCGGAGGCCGTCATCGCGCTCGGCGAGCAGATCGAGCAGCTCTACTGGCGCTCGATCGACCGGCCCAAGACCGCGCACTGGCTCGCCGCGTACGAGCTGGTGTCCGCGACGCTCACGCCGCACCCCGCGTCCGTGTGGGCCCGTGGCCCGGCCGCGCTGCCCGTCGACGGGCTGCCCAAGGACCTCACCGACGCGATGCTGCCCGACGAGTTCCCGCTGTCGATGTTCTACGAGGCGCTCGCCCGCAAGATCGGTGACGTCGTCGCGTCGACCTCGGGCATCACCGCCTGACACGGCACGTCCCGCCGTGGGACGGTGGACGGCATGACCGACGGCCCCGTGGTGTCCGTGATGCTCGCCGTGGCTGACGCCGGCGCGGCCGCCCGCTGGTACCAGGACGCGCTCGGGGCGACCGTGCTGTGGGACGTCGGCGGCGTCGTCGGCCTCAGCATCGGCGGGGCGCCCCTCTTCCTCGGCGAGCCCGCGGCGAACGGGTGGGCCACGCCCGCCGACGCCGGGACGCGCACGGTGCGCGTCGAGGTGTTCGTCGACGACCCCGACGCGTTCGTCGCCCGCGCGGTCGCCGCCGGCGCGGACGGCTCGCGCGACCCCGTCCGCGACCACGAGGCCCTCTGGGGCACGCACCGGCAGGGCGGGTTCGACGACCCCTTCGGGCACCGCTGGCTCGTCGGGGACCGCTCGCCCCTGAGCGCTCACCCGACGTCCTCCTGACCTGCGCACCCGCCGGGACGACCGCACCTGGGGACGGCTCCCCGCAGCGGTTGCCGCCTGCCGCGCCGCGCGTAGGTTGAGTGCGGGCGGCGACCGCCGCGAACACCGGTGACGGAGGTTCCGATGGGCTCGATCAACGACGACGACATCACCACCAGCGACGTCCCCGGCGGCGAGGGCATCGCCGACGGCGGCGCGAACCCGAGCGGCCACGACGGCGGCGCGGACGGCTCCGCGGGCGAAGGCCCGGCCGACGGCGGCGCGAACCCCGGCGGGCACGACGGCGGGGCGGACGGCTCGGCGTAGTGGCGCAGGACGCCCTGACGGAGCGCGGACCGGTCACCCGGTCCGCGCTCTCGCGCTGCATCCACCTGCCGGTCGAGCAGTTCGCGCGTGAGCACTGGGGCCGGGCGGCCCTCCTGTCCCCGGCGAACGACGACTTCTCCGACCTCTTCTCCCCCGCGGCCGTCGACGAGCTGGTGGGACGACGAGCGCTGCGCACGCCGTTCATCCGGCTCGCGCACGAGGGCAGCGTGCTGGCGCCGGAGCGGTTCACCGCGTCGGGCGGGTTCGGCGCCGAGGTGGCGGACCAGGTGTCGAGCGACAAGGTGCTCGCGGAGTTCGCGGCCGGGGCGACGATCGTCCTGCAGGGCCTGCACCGGATGTGGCCCCCGCTCGTGGACTTCACGCGCGCGCTCGTCGGCGAGCTCGGCCACCCCGCACAGGTCAACGCGTACGTGACGCCGCCGTCGTCGCAGGGGTTCTCGCCGCACTACGACACGCACGACGTGTTCGTCCTGCAGGTGTCCGGCGAGAAGCACTGGGTGATCCACGCACCCGTGCACCCCGACCCGCTCAAGGGCCAGGTGTGGACGGACCACCGCGAGCAGGTCGCCGCGGCGGCCGCGGGCGAGCCCGTCATCGACCGTGTGCTGCGTCCCGGCGACGCCCTCTACCTGCCGCGCGGGTGGATCCACTCGGCGACGGCGCTGGGTGACACGTCGATCCACCTGACCGTCGGCATGGCCGCCTACACGCGCGCCGACGTCGTCGACACGCTGCTGAGCGTCGTCGGCGACACGCGCGCGCTGCGCGCCTCCCTGCCGCTGGGTGTCGACGTGTCCGACGCCGACCAGCTCCGGCCGATCGTGCAAGAGACCGTGGACGCGCTGGTCACGGCTCTGACGTCGGCCGCGGACCCCGGCGGTCTGGTCGCCCGCCGGCTCGGCGCGCGCTTCGAGCGCGACACCCGCCCCGAGCCGGTCGCCCCGCTCGCCACGCTCGCCGCGATCGGCTCGCTGTCCGAGCACACGCGCGTCCGCTGGCGCGACGGCCTCGGCGGTCGCCTCGAGACCGACGGCGATACGGTGCGGCTGACCGCCGGACGCGTCGTGCTGTCGCTGCCTGCCGAGGCGTCGCCCGCGCTGCAGGTGCTGCTCACCGGCGACCCGGTCGCCGTCGGGTCGCTGCCCGGGCTGGACCTGGCGAGCGCGGTCGTCGTCGTGCGGCGCCTGCTGCGCGAGGGTGTGGCGGTGACGTCGCCGTGAACGACGCGTGGGTGCCGTGCAGCGACGGCGCCCGCGCACGCCAGGACTCGCTCGTCGCCACCGGCTCGCACGGCGACCGCTGGTTCCTCGTCGAGAACCAGGCCGGGTGGGGTCGGCACGCGCTCCTGGACCCACCGTTCGACCCGGCGCTCGGGCGCGCGCTCGTGCACCGGATCGAGGGCGCGGGCATCCGACCGCTCGTCATCCGACGGCCCGGACGACGAGTGACGCAGACGGGCACGCGCTGGGCCCTGGTCGACTCGCGCCCCGGCCAGGAGTCGGTGCGGTGGGGACGGGTCGCCGACGTCCGCGACCTTCTGGACGTCCCGCTCGACGGCTCCGCCGGCACCCCGTCGGACCGCCCGGTGCTCGCCGTCTGCGCGCACGGTCGCCACGACCGGTGCTGCGCCGTGCGCGGGCGCGTCGTCGCGGCGCGCCTCGCCGCGGCCTACCCCGAGGAGACCTGGGAGTGCTCGCACCTGGGCGGGGACCGGTTCGCCGGGACGATGGTGCTGCTCCCCCACGGCCTGTACTACGGCTGGGCCGACGACGCAGATGCGGCCGCGATCGTCGACGCCTACCTGGCCGGGCGCGTCGACCCGCGCTTCCTGCGCGGCCGCAGCGCCTACTCGCACCCGGTGCAGGCGGCCCA
>JAEWCA010000302.1 GCA_023390875.1 Actinomycetes bacterium | reverse complement strand
GGTCGGAGGCGTCGGCCGGCACCACGTGCACGCGGACGCCGTCGTCGAGCCGCTCGACCCGGGTCGCGCGCGCCCCGCGGCGGATCTCGGCGCCGTGCAGGGCGGCCTGCTCCTGGAACGTGAGGATGGTCCGTCCGGCGTCGGCGACGCCCGCGACGGGCTGCACGACGACGCGGTCGTCGAACGCGAGCCACGGCCACCGCATCGACGCCTCGGGGCCCGTGAGGTACTCGAACGGGATGTCCGACACGAGGAGCGTCTCGACGAGCGGCCGCAGCGCCTCGACGGGGCCGTGCTCGACGCAGCCGGTGAGGGTGAGCAGCTCTGCGCCCGACTCCTGCTCGAGGATCTGCCACCACTGGTGCGTCAGGAGCGCGAGCCGCGTGCGGTCGGGGTCGGAGTGCCCGAGCCGGACGAGGTCGAACCCCGAGTCGGCGAGCGACGTGCGCTCCTCGACGAGCACGACCCGGTGCCCGCTGCGGGCCAGGGCCCAGGCCGTCGCGGAGCCCGTCGCCCCGCCTCCGACCACCGCGACGTCGTACCGGTCCTGGGCCACAGCGCCTCCTCACCGCGGGCAGGCACCGCGCCCCCTCGCGGCCAGCAGCCTAGGGTTTCGTCCGGTATGTGGCGGTTCGATCTCGTCCCGTGAGCGTGGAGGTTCGGTGAGAGTTGCCTCATTCGACGCGGTCAGTAGCGGGTGATGCCGCCCTGCTGACCGGCCTGCGCCTCGAGCCGGGCGATCCGCTCCTGCATCGGCGGGTGGGTCGCGAACAGCTTCGTGACGCCCTGCCCGCGGAACGGGTTCGCGATCATCAGGTGCGACACGTTCGCGAGCTCGCGGTCCTGCGGCAGCGGCCGTGCCTTCGTGCCGGCCTCGAGCTTGCGCAGCGCCGACGCGAGCGCGAGCGGGTCGTTCGTCAGGCGCGCGCCGTCCTCGTCCGCGTCGTACTCACGGGTCCGGCTGATGGCCAGCTGGATCAGGGTCGACGCGAGCGGCGCGAGGAACACCAGCAGGAGGCCGGCGATCGGGTTGCCGCCACGGTCCCGGTCGCTCCCGCCGCCGAAGAACAGCGCGAACTGCGCGAGCGACGTGATGACGCCGGCGACCGCGGCGGCGAGCGACGACGTGAGGATGTCGCGGTTGTACACGTGCATGAGCTCGTGCCCCAGGACGCCCCGCAGCTCACGCTCGTCGAGCAGCTGGAGGATGCCCTCGGTGCAGCAGACGGCGGCGTTCTGCGGGTTGCGACCGGTCGCGAACGCGTTCGGCGCGGCCGTGGGCGACACGTACAGGCGGGGCATCGGCTGCCGGGCGGCCGTCGAGAGCTCCCGGACGATCCGGTACATCGCCGGCTGCTCGAGCTCGCTCACCGGCCGGGCGCGCATCGCCTTGATGGCGATCTTGTCGGAGTTCCAGAACGAGTACGCCGTCATGAGCAGGCCGAGGGCCGTGAAGAACAGCAGGAACTTGGGCGTCCCGCCGCCCAGCAGCCACCCGACGCCGAGCAGCACCGCCCACATGGCGCCGAACAGTGCCGCCGTCTTCAGGCCGTTGTAGTGCTGGTGACCCACCTGGTGCTCCTTCTGGACGTCCGTGCACACGGTGGAACGTGCGTCGGACGTCGCAGGTTCCCGACGTCAGGCCGTCGGGATCCCCCGCCCGAGCGCCACGTGCACCATGTCCTCGCGCGGGACGAGCTTGATGCGCTCGCGGCCGTGCGGCTCGCCGAGCTCCTTCTCGTACGCGTCGAGCAGCTCCCAGCCGGACCACTGCACGACGTCGACGCCGCGGCCCGCGAGGAAGTCGGTCACCGCCGACGGGTCGCGGTCGGTGGCCGTGTAGAACGCGTCGCCGGCCTCCGCGACGTCCTCGCCCAGGTGGCGGATGGTCTCGGACGCGTCCGACTTGGTGTGGCCGATGAGGCCGACGGGCCCGCGCTTGATCCAGCCCGTGGCGTACACGCCGGGGATGTGGTCGCCGTCCACGTCGACCACGCGGCCCTCGCGGTTCGGGATGACGCCCGCGACGTCGTCGAACGGGATGTCGACGAGCGGCGAGCCGAAGTAGCCGACCGCGCGGTAGACGGCCGTCACGGGCCAGTCGTGCGTCTGCCCGGTGCCGGTGACGTTGCCGTCGCCGTTGAGCGCCGTGCGCTCGGTGCGCAGGCCGACGACCTTGCCGTCCTCGCCGAGCAGCTCGACCGGCTTGTGCAGGAAGTGCAGGTGGATGCGGCGGCTCGCCGTGAGGTCCTCGGGCTCCTTGAGCGTCCAGTCCGTGAGGGTCTTCACGACCTGCTTGGTCTGGTTCGAGGAGTGGATCGCGGCCATCGAGCCCTCGTCGAACTCGAAGTCCTCGGGGTAGACGATGACGTCCACGTCCGGCACGTGGCCGAGCTCGCGCAGCTCGAGCGGGGAGAACTTCACCTGCGCGGGGCCGCGGCGGGCGAACACGTGCACGTCGCTCACCGGGTTCTGCTTGAGCACGCCGTACACGTTGGCCGGGACGTCCGTCGGGAGCAGGTCGTCCGCGTGCTTGGCGAGGATGCGCGCCACGTCGAGCGCGACGTTGCCGGCGCCGAGCACGGCGACGTGCTGGTGCTCGAGCGGCCACGTGCGCGGCACGTCCGGGTGCCCGTCGTACCAGGACACGAAGTCCGCGGCACCGAACGAGCCCTCGAGGTCGATGCCCGGCACCGGCAGCGCGGCGTCGCGGATCGAGCCCGTCGAGAAGATGACCGCGTCGTAGAACTGGCGCAGGTCGTCGAGCTTGAGGTCCGTGCCGTAGTCGACGTTGGCGAGCAGGCGGATGTCGCCGCGCTCGAGGACCTTGTGCAGCGCGACGATGATCTGCTTGATGCGCGGGTGGTCCGGCGCGACGCCGTAGCGCACGAGGCCGAACGGCGCGGGCAGGCGCTCGAACAGGTCGATGCTGACGTCGAGGTCGGTCTTCGACAGGATGTCGGCCGCGTAGATGCCGGCCGGTCCGGCGCCGACGACGGCGACGCGCAAGGTCGGGGTGCTCACGGGACGCGGTGCCTTCCGATCAGGGGAGCCCTGTCTGGCGGGTGCGTCACGTCGGTCGCGGTGCTCGCGGGCCCGTCGGACGGCACGACAGGGCTGTGCTCGGGCCAGTGTAGGGCGGCAGGTGAGGTCATCCTCAGCCCGTCGCCAGCATCTGGACACACGTGAGACGGTCCCGAGGACGGCCCAGGGGTGGCGCCGCACACCTCCACGCGCTCGACGCCACCCCGTCCGTGGGCCGCGGGCGGCGCCGGGTCCTTCGCCCCGACGCCGCCTGCGACGATCTCGCCGCGCTAGCCGCGCCAGGTGTCGGTGAGCGTGAGGACGCCGCTCGCCGGCACCGTGACGGTGCGGTTGGCGCCGGACTCCCAGGTCACCGCGCCGTTCGACTCCTTGCGCACGTACTTGTACTGGACGACGGTCCCCGCCGGGAGCGTCACCGACGCGCGCCAGACCGGGTAGCTCGCCGACGACAGCGGGACGGCGCTCGCCGGGGCCCAGCTGCCCAGCTCCGGACGGTCGCCGACGACGAAGACGTTCTGCCCCCACACGGTCGTCGCGTTCACGCCGAAGGACACCTGGGAGGTGGTCGACGGGGTCGGCGTCGGGGACGCCGTCCCGCCCGCGAGCTGCCCGACGTGCACCGCGACCGAGCCGTTCGCCGGGACCGTGAACGTCGCGGCACCGCCCGAGGCCACCGTCACGACGGTCCCCGAGCACCCCGACGACGTCGTCGCGCCGCTGATCACGTCGCAGTAGCGGCCCGCCGGCAACGACGTCTGGAACGTGCGCGTGAGCGCGTTGCCGTCCCGGTTGAGCACCACGTACCCCTTGTCGCCGCGCCCGTACGCGAGCCGGCCGCCGTCGCTCCACACGTTCGTGAGCGCCGCGGTGCCGACCGTGTTGCGGAAGCCGACCATGTGCGCGGTCTCGTTCCACCGGTGCGCGCACGTCCACGTGCCCTGCCCGCAGACGGCGTCGTCGACCTTCCCGCTGCTCTGCTGCGGCGGCCCGGCGTCGTTGTTGCTGAACGCGTAGCCCGAGTACACGGTCGGCCAGCCGTACGGGTAGCTCAGCTGGAACACGTTCGCGAGTTTGTAGTCCGAGCCGTTCTTGTACGAGAGGGTCTCGCCGTTGCGCTCGGTGTCGTGGTTGTCGACGAAGACGGCCGCCTTGTCGGTCGGCAGGAGCCAGGACTGGTCCTTGAGCCCCGCGAGCGACGACAGGTTGCCGGACTGGAACACCGACTTGAGGTTGCGGGACCAGTTGAACTCGTTGGAGTCGCCCGACCCGAAGTACTCGGCCGGCTGGATGGGCTCGCCGGCACCCGCGATGACCTCGTGCTCGACGTACACGCTCTGGTCGGTGAGCTTGGCCTTGATCGCCTCGAGGTCGGCCGCGGCGATGTGCTTGGACGCGTCGACCCGGAACCCGCGCACGCCCAGCGAGATGAGGTCGTTGAGGTAGCTCGCGATCTCCTGCCGCACGTACTCCGCGCCCGTGTCGAGGTCCTGCAGGTTCACGAGCCGGCAGTTCTGCACCTGCCACCGGTCGTTGTAGCTGCTGATGTTCGTCCGGCACGAGTGGAAGTCCTGCGGGCCGTAGCCGCCCTCGGGGCCCGGGTAGTGCTCCTCGGTGAAGACCGTCCCGGCCCATCCGGTGCCGGACGTCTGGCCGGACATGTGGTTGACGACCACGTCGGCGATCACGGAGACGCCCGCGGCCCGGCACGTGTCGATCATCGCCTTGTACTCGGCGCGCGTGCCGAGCTTGGACTCGATCTTGTAGCTGACCGGCTGGTACGACGTCCACCACTGGCCCGCGAGCCGCACGTGCTCGTTGGGCGGCGACGTCTGCACGAACCCGTAGCCGGCGGGGCCGAGGACGTTCGTGCACTCGCTCGCGATCGCGTTCCAGGTCCACTGGAACAGGTTCGCGGCGGGCTTCGTCGTGGCGGGTGCCGCGTCGGCGCGCGGGGCGGCGCCCACGGTCGCGGCGGCCAGGCCGACGAGCGCGAGGACGACGGCGAGCAGGGCACCGGCCGCGGCGCGGCGCGGGTGCGGGACGGGGTGCGGGGTCTGGTGGGACACGTGGGGTG
>JAEWCA010000275.1 GCA_023390875.1 Actinomycetes bacterium | reverse complement strand
CGACGAACGAGGCGACCATCGCTGTCGCGTCGGCCGGCACGTCCGCGAACGACGCGGGCACCGCGACGAGCGGCACGCTCGACGGGACGAGCGCGGCGGCGGCGTCGGCGGCGGCCTTCCCGAGGGTGGTGGTGGCGATGGTCATGCGGGGATCTCCTCGACGGTGACGACCTGGCAGGCGAGCCGGGACCCGTGGCTGCCGGCGGCGGCTCGGGCGAGCACGACCCCGTCGACGACCACGTCCAGCGGCTCGGTCGACGGGTGGGACAGCGGGAGCACGTCGCCGACGGCGAGGTGCACGACGTCGCGCGGGTGCACGACGACGGGGGCGAACCGCACGGCGACGTCCACGGGGACGTCCTGCACGGACCGCTCGAGGTCGGAGTGGGCGATCGCGGCGAGGCGCTGCTCCTCCTCCGACCGGGTGCTCGCACCCTCGTTCGCGCGCAGGGCGCCGAGCAGCAGGTCGGACGGGACCATGAACGTCATGGCCTCCTCGCGCTCGCCGACGCGCAGCGAGAACGTCGCGACCAGCACGGTCTCCTGGGCGGCGACGGCCTGCACGAACTGCGGGTTGTACTGCACGCCGCGCACCGACAGCGCGAACGCCGTGACACCGGCGAACGCGTACTCGAGGTCGCCCAGCGCGTGCGCGAGCAGGTCCTTGACCAGGGTCCACTCGATCTCGGTGAGCTCACGGCCCTCGCGGTCGTCGCCGCGGCCGTCGCCGCCGAACAGGTAGTCGATCCACACGAGCATCGCGCCCACGGGCATCTGGACGACCGCCGTCTGCTTGTTCTGGTCGATCGTGCACAGGACCATCGCGGTCGGTGCCGGGAGCATGCCGACGTACTCGTCGTACGTGCGCAGCGTGAGGTCGTCGAACGTGACCTGGCTGACGACCCGCAGGCGCGCGGTGAGCTGGGTCCCGAACTGGCGGGCGACGCGCTGGAAGGCCATCTCGAGGTGGCGCGCGTGCTCGCGGGAGAGGGTGAGGGGGCGCCGGAAGTCGTACGGCTCCGGCTCGGTGCTGCGGGTGCGCCGCGAGGTCCCCTGGTGCGTGGTCACGAACCGCCTATCGGCGGGCGCACGACGGATGTGAGCCATCCGAGTGACGAGAATCTCCACGCCGACCCGTCCTGGGTCGGTCCCTGCCTTCTCGCTCGTGCCGAGCGAGGGAGGTGCGGAGCGGTGCGGCGCCCTCCGTGGCGCCCCGGTTCGCCGGCGTCGTGCCGGCCTACTGCGTGACGAAGTTCGTCAGGTAGACGTCCATCACCTCGCCCTCGTACTGCTCGCCGAGCTGCTTGACGAACTCGGCCTTCAGCGCGGCCCGGGTGGCCGGGTCGGAGATCTCCGCGACGGTCCGGCCCGAGTACAGGGCGATCGCGGTGTCGAGCGCACGCGACGTGTCCGGCGCCTCGACGGTGTCCGCGGTGAGCTGCAGGCCGAAGCCGATCCGCAGGTAGTGCCCGTCGGCCAGGTTGAGGCTCACGGGGTCGACCGTGACGACCGCACCCGGCTCGGGCGCCTTCGGGACCTCCGGGCCGGTGCTGCGGAACAGGAACCAGTACGCGGCACCGCCGGCCAGCAGCACGACGGCGACCACGGCGATCAGCACCGGGCGGCGGATCTTGAGCTTGCGCTTCTTGGTCGGCTCCGGCTCCGGCGTCGGGTTCGGCACCGACGACGCACCGCCGCCGATCTTCGCCCCGATCTTCGGGCCCGAGATGACTCTCTGCTCGATGGGCATGTCTACGCTCCTGCCGTCAGCGCGGGGATCAGGGCGCGCACCGCCTCGGGTGCGCTGCTGAGGATGACGAGGTCGACGCGACGGTTCGCCGCGAGCGCCTCGGGCGAGCCGTCCGTCAAGAGCGGGCGCGTGTCGCCGAAGCCGACGGCCATGATCCGGTTGCCCGGCATGCCGTCCGCCTCGACCAGGTGGCGCAGCACCTGCGTCGCACGGTCCGACGACAGCTCCCAGTTGGTCGGGTAGCGACCCGACACCGGGATGTTGTTGGCGTGGCCCTCCACCGACACGTTCTCGCCGAGGCCGACCATCACGGGCGCGGCGACGTCGAGCACGCGCATCGCGGTCGCCGTCAGCTCGGCGCGGGCCGGCGCGAAGAACACGTCGTCGGCGACCAGGCCCATGACGAGGCCGCGCTCGTCGATGCGGAACCGCACGACGCCGTCGAGCCCGTTCGCCGCGAGCGACGCCGCGATCGCGTCCCGGACCTGCTGCAGGTGCGCGGCCTCGGCCTGCGCGGCCGCGAGCACCGCGGGGTCGACCGTCGACTCGGGGGTCTGCGTCTGCGGCACGACCGGGTCCGCCGCCTGCATCCCGAGCCCGTTCTCGGCGTTCACCATGCCCGCGGTACCGGCCGCGGGCGTGTCCTCCTGGTGCACGCTGCGACCGTCGAGGTTGCCGGACGTGCCGTCGAGCACCGACGGCGACGTCGTGGTGTCCATGAACCCGGCCGACAGCGAGTCGCGCAGCGCGATGTACTTCTCCTGGTCGACCTGGCTGATCGCGAACAGGACGATGAACAGCGCCATGAGCACGGTGATCATGTCGGAGTAGCTGATCAGCCACCGCTCGTGGTTGACGTGCTCCTCCTCGACGTGACGCCGCCGACGGCCGCCGCGGCCGCCCCCGAGCGTGCTCACGCCGCGGCCTTCGCCGCCGGCTGCTCCTCGAGGAGGCTGCGCAGGCGCTCGCCGACGAGGCGCGGGTTCGCACCGGCCTGGACCGCGAGGAGGCCCTCGAGCGTCATCTCCATCTGCGTGCACTCGAGGTCCGAGATGCGGCGGATGCGGGTCGACAGCGGGAGCCAGACGGCGTTCGCGGACAGGATGCCCCACAGCGTCGCGACGAACGCGGCCGCGATGGAGTGACCCAGCTGCGCGGGCTCCGCGAGGTTCTCGAGCACGTGCACGAGCGAGATGACGGTGCCGATGATGCCGATGGTCGGCGCGTAGCCGCCCATGTCCTGGAAGTACTTGGCGTGCATGCGCTCGCGCGCACGCTTCGTCGCGATGCGGTCCTCGAGGATCGTGCGCAGGTCCTCGGGGTCGGTGCCGTCGATCGCCGCCTGCAGGCCACCGCGCAGGAACATGTCGGGGATGTTCCGGGCGGCGTCCTCGAGCGCGAGGAGCCCCTCGCGTCGGGCGCGGTCCGCGAGGTCGATGAGGGTGTCGACGGTCTGCGACGGGTCCGGCACGGACGCACGCAGCGCACGTGGCACCGCGGCGAACGCACCCTTGACGTCGCGCAGGGTGTGGCCAGCGAGGCCGACGCCCAGCGTGCCGACCCACACCAGCAGCAGCGGCGCGGGCAGCAGGACCGACATCGGGTCGGCACCCTCGAGGAACATGGCCCCGAAGATGGCGGTGAAGGCGACGCCCAGTCCGATCAGGCCAGCCGGGTCCATTCAGATGCTCCTCGGTCGGATCGGCACGGCGGGGGCCAGCGGCGCGGCCGCCTCGTCCGCGTCGTCGGGCAGGGCCGGCACCAGCTCCATGTACGGGGACGCCTGGATGTCGCGCGCACGGGCGAGGATCGACGCACGGTGCTCGTTGATCCGCTCGATGACCTCCTCCATCGACTCGACGACGATGTACTTCGTCCCGTCGATGAGCGTGAGGATCGTGTCCGGGGCGCTGTCGATGCGCTGGACGAGGTCGGGGTTCACCCCGATCTGTCCTCCGTTGAGGCGCGTCACGACAATCACGGCTTACCGTCCCTGGTCACCTGGTTCCTGCTGCGGCTTCTCCCGCCGGGCCCGTCCGTGGGCCCTTCGAGCATCTGATCGGACGGCGCGACCGGGCGATGAGGGAAACCGGCCGGTCGGAGCGGGGTCCGGCGCGGATGAAGCGCCGGTAGGGTCCCCCGCATGGTGCGCCGGGAGGACCCTGTCTCTTATACACATAACCGAG
>JAEWCA010000244.1 GCA_023390875.1 Actinomycetes bacterium | reverse complement strand
CCTCGCGGGTCGCGCGCGCGACGGTCGCGAGCAGCCGACGCGTGACGGTGGGGGAGAGCAGCGCCTCGCCGGCCGCGACGACTCGGACCGCCCGCAGCAGGTCGGCCGGCTCGGTGTCCTTCACGAGGAACCCGGACGCGCCGCCGCGGATCGCCTCGGCGACGTACTCGTCGAGCTCGAACGTGGTCACGACGACCACCCGGACGCCGGACGCGCGCGGCTCGTCGACGATGCGCCGGGTCGCCGCGAGCCCGTCCACGCCGGGCATCCGGATGTCCATGAGGACGACGTCGGGCAGCAGGTCGAGCGCGAGCCGGACCGCCTCGTCGCCGGTCGCGGCCTCGCCGACCACGGTCATGTCGGGCTCGGCGTCGACGAGCGCCCGGAACCCGCCGCGGACGAGCGCCTGGTCGTCGGCGAGCAGCACCCGGATCACGTCGGCACCTCGACGTGCACCACGAACCCGTCCGGCCCGGCGTCGACCCGGACGAGGCCGCCGACCGCCTCGGCCCGCTCGCGCATCCCGCGCAGCCCGTACCCCTCGACGAGGTCGCCGACGGGTGGCCCGTCGTCCCGGACGTCGAGCACCACGCGCTCCGCGACGGTGAGCGTGACCTGCACCGTCGCGCCCGGTGCGTGGCGCCGGACGTTGGTCAGCGCCTCCTGCAGCGCGCGGTGGACGACCGGGCTCACCGCCGCCGGCACGTCGGCGTCGAGGCCGGCCGCGTGCACGGTCAGCCCGTCGGCCCGGGCCCTGTCGACGAGCGCGACCAGCCCGCCCGCCGGCTCGCGGGGCGGCAGCTCGCCGTCGGCGCGCAGCACGCCCAGCACGTCCCGGACCTCGTCGAGCGCGTTCTTGCTCGCGTCGCGGATCTCGACGAGGGCACGTCGCGCCGCCTCGGGCTCACGGTCCATGAGGTGCAGCCCGACGCCGGCCTGCACCGTGATGCCCGACAGCGAGTGCGCGAGCACGTCGTGCAGCTCGCGCGCGATCCGCAGCCGCTCGGCCGCGACCACCGACTCCTCCCGCGACAGGCGTGCGGCCCGCAGCGCCTGCATCCGCTCGCCCCGACCCCGGGCGCCCTCGCCGAGCAGCATCGCGACGAGCAGCCCGGCGACCGTGAGCGTCGCCCACACGCGCGACGGCCCGTCGGGCCGCAGCGTCAGGACGCTCACCGCGACCACCCCGGCCGATCCCGCGCCCCACGCCAGCGCTCGTCGTCGCGTGGCACCGAGCAGGACGACGACGAACCCGAGCGGCAGGACGGCCGGACCGGGCTCGTAGCCGAGCACGAGGTACGTGACCGGCCCGACGACCGCGAGCACCGCCCCGACGACGGCCGGAGCACCGGGCTGCGCGACGAGCACGAGCGCCGTGGGCGCCAGCAGGAGGAGCCCGACCGCCAGCCAGTCGAACGCCCGGTCCTGCGGGTGCCACGCGTTCGCACCGGCGCAGCCCAGGACGGTGAACAGCCCCAGGAACGCGGCCGGGAACGTGATCCACGCCCGCCGCCCGCGCCGCCCCCACGGCGGACCGGTCCACGGGGCGACGGGCGCGGGCGTCATCCGTCGACCGTAGCCAGGCCGGCTCGTCCGCGCGTCGTCCGGCCGGAGCGTCGCCGGCGGTCCCGGCGGAGGACGGCGCCGGGCACGACTGTCAGACGAGTGTCTGGGTGATCCGCGAGCCGGACGGGCCGTGGGTCACCGTCGCGAGGGCGCCGTTGACAAGGGACAGGTGCGGCGGGACGTGCCCGCAGTCGACGTCGGCGACCACCGGGATCCCGAGGCCGTCCAGCGCGTGTCGCACGCCGTCGTGCTGCGTGAACCCGGGCAGGTCGGCGCCGCGGGTGCGGCCGATCAGCACCGCGTTCGCGTGCTCGAACCAGCCCGCGTACCGGAGCTGGAAGAGCCGGCGGGTCACGTCGGCGGCGTTCGACTCGGCGTTCTCCAGGTAGAGGATCACGCCCTCGGGCGCGTGCTCGTGGACGAAGGACGCCAGGTCGCCGTACGGGGTCCCGACGAGGTGGGTGAGCGTCTCCAGGCAACCGCCGACGAGCCGCCCCGAGACGTGGACGTCCGCGTCGTCGTCGAGCCGGGACCACCCGCCCGGCGTGTCGAGCGTGTGCTCGGTGACCGTCGGACCGGTCGTCCAGTCGTCGAACCCCTCGGCTCGGTGCATGGCCGACGCGCCCTGCGTGAGCGTCGCGCCGGGCGGTGCGGTCACGACGTCCGTCCAGGGCAGCAGGGGCGACGGGACCCGGTACGGGGTGTCCATGAGGTTCTGGCCGTGCAGCGTCGCGACCCCCGTGAGCAGGGTCAGCGGGAGCAGGAGCGTCGAGATGTCGGAGAAGCCGACGAGCCACGTCGGGTCGTCGGCCAGCGCGTGCCAGTCGAGGCGGTCCAGCAGGTCGATCGCGATCTCCCCGCCCCACGGCGGCACGACCGCGCGGACGGCCGGGTCGGTGAGCATCGCGGCGAGCTCGGCCGCGCGCTCGGCGGGCGGTGCGGCCGCGATGCCGTCGCCGTCCATGACGTCGCCGACGCGGACCTGGAAGCCGAGGCTCCGGAGCGTGTCGACGGCGACGTCCAGCCGCGCGCGGTGGTGGGCAGCGACCCCCGAGGACGGCGAGGTCACCCCGACGACGTCGCCGGGGACGAGCGGCCGGGGGTAGCGGATCACGCGGAGAGTGTCGCAGCGATCGGCGACCTGCGCGGTGGTGGACGGACCGGCGCGCCCGGCGGCGTGCGCGTGCACACCGCCGGGCGCTGGTCGGGGACCCGTCAGCCGGCGAGGAACGACGTCAGCGCGGCGTTGACCTCGTCGGCGTGCGTCCAGAGCAGGCCGTGCGGCGCACCCTCGATCTCGACGTACTGCGCCTCGGGCAGCGCGTCCCGGAACCGGCGGGCGGTCGCGTCGATCGGGAGGATGTTGTCCCTCGTGCCGTGCAGGATGAGCGCCGGCTTGCCGCTCGCCCGGACGGCCTCGACGTCGGCGCGGAAGTCCTCGATCCACGACGGCACGACGGCGTACGCGGCGACGGGCGCGCTGCCGGTGGCGGTGTTCCAGCTGGCCTGGACGGCCTCGGGGCTGATGCGCGAGCCGAGGTTCTCGTCGAGGTTGTAGAAGTTCTTGTAGAACTCCGTGAACCAGGCGAACCGGTCGGCCTTCGCGGCCGCGGCGATGCCGTCGAAGACCTCCTGCGGGACGCCCTCGGGGTTGTCGTCGCGCGCGACGAGGAACGGCTCGACGGACGCGAGGAACGCGAGCTTCCTGACGCGCTCGTGCCCGTACCGGGACACGTAGCGGGCGAGCTCGCCGGTGCCCATCGAGAAGCCGACGAGGACGACGTCGCGCAGGTCGAGCGTCTCGAGGACGGTGTTCAGGTCGGCGGCGAACGTGTCGTAGTCGTACCCGGTGCCGACCTTCGACGAGCGCCCGAAGCCGCGACGGTCGTAGGTCAGGACGCGGTAGCCGGCGGCGAGCAGCTCGCGGGTCTGGCGCTCCCAGCTGTGCCCGTCGAGCGGGTAGCCGTGGATGAGCAGCACCGGCCGGCCGGAGCCCTGGTCCTCGTAGTAGAGCTCGACCGGCGTGCTGTTCTCGGTGCCGACGGTGATGTAGCCCATGGTCCTGTCCCCTCTACGACCAGCGAGAACGGTCGTTCTCGCCTGACACCCACGACCGTAGAGAACGAGCGTTCTCACGTCAAGTAGACTCCGGGCATGGACGAGACGGAGGCGCGCGAGCGGATCCTCGCCGCGGCGGAGGCGCTCTACTACGAGCGCGGGTACGCCGCCGTCGGCGTCGACGAGGTGCGGACCGCCGCCGGGGTGTCGCTGCGCCGGCTGTACGCGCTGTTCCCGTCGAAGAGCGACATCGTCGAGGCCGTCCTGCGGCGCAAGCACCAGGAGTGGGACGACGGCCTGGCCGACGCGGTCCGCGCGGCGGGCGACGACCGGCGCGCCCGGTTGCTCGCCGTCTACGCGTTCCTGGAGGCGTGGTTCTGCACCGACGGCTTCCGCGGGTGCGCGTTCATCAACGCGTTCGGCGAGCTCGGCGGGACGAACCCCGAGGTGGCGCGGATCGTGCGCGACCACAAGGCCTCGTTCCAGGCGTACATGGCGTCGCTCGTCACCGACGCGGGCGCGCCCGAGCAGCTCGCGGCGCAGCTGTCGATCCTCGCCGAGGGTGCGACGACGACCGCGGCGATCGCGGGCGACGGGCGGGCCGCGGCCCAGGCC
>JAEWCA010000204.1 GCA_023390875.1 Actinomycetes bacterium | reverse complement strand
CGGGCGGACAGGGGCCCGCCCGGCGCTATGCCGGCGCGTCGGGCGCGACGGTGGCGTCCGGGGGCACCTCGGACCCCGGACCATCCAGAGGAGGGAGCCGCACCTCGACCTGCGCCGGGTCCTCCGGGTCGTACCGCACGACGACGCCGTCGCGCAGCGCGGCCATCTCGTGCACCGCGTACGAGTCCCGGTGGAGGGCGGTGTGCTCGGTACCGCCGACGGCGAAGCGGACCGTGACGTCGAGCTCCGTGCCGCCGCTGCCCGACGAGCCGGTTTCGCTGATGCCGACGACCTTGCCCGGCACCTCCCGGCCGAACCGCTCGATCCGCCACGCCCGGTCCTGCGCGACGAGGTCCGCCGCAGCGGCCGCGCGACGCCCCCGCTCCGACGGCACCACCCCGACGACGAGGACAGCGAGGGCCACCGCGATCCCCCACAGCCACACGTCGCCGCCCGCGCCGCCCGCCCCGAGCCACCCGCCCGCGAGCACGGCCACGGACCAGAGCGTGACGACCTCGAACAGCGTCAGCACGGGCGCGTGCGACCGGCGCGGGCCCGTCTCGGGCTGCCACGGCTCGCCGGTGCCCGTGGCGAGCACGAGCGCGAACGTGCCGATCACGAGGACGCAGCTGACGACGCCGAGCACGACGAGACCGAGGCCGCGCCCGTCGTCGTCCCGGTCGAGCGCGGCAACGCCCGAGGTGAACGCGTGCACCGTGAGCCAGCCGGCGAACGCCGTCAGCACGGACGAGACGACGATGCGGGCCACGTCGGCGGGGGTGGAGCGAGGACCGGTCGGCTGCTGGGACGGCGGAATCTGCGAGGTCACGCCTGGAGCGTACGGGCCGACCCCGACATTCCGGACACTGCGCGGTTACTTCTTGGCGGCGGCCTTCGCCCGGGTCGCGGGCTTGCGGGCCGGGGCCTTCTTCTTGGCCGGTCCCGCGGCACGCTTCTCGGCGAGCAGCTCGATCGCCTGCTCGCGCGTGATCGTCTCGGGCGTGACGTCCCGCGGCAGCGTCCGGTTGGTGACGCCGTCGGTCACGTACGCGCCGAACCGGCCGTCCTTGACGACGATCGGCTTCTCGGACGTCGGGTCGTCGCCGAGCTCGCGCAGCGGCGGCGCGGCCGTGGCGCCGCGACCCCGCTTGGGCTGCGCGTAGATCGCGAGCGCCTCGTCGAGGGTCGTCGTGAACAGGGCCTCCTCTGACGCGAGCGTGCGCGAGTCGGTGCCCTTCTTGAGGTACGGACCGTAGCGGCCGTTCTGCGCGGTGATCTCGGCACCCGACTCCGGGTCGACGCCGACGACGCGCGGGAGCGACAGCAGCTTCAGGGCGTCGTCGAGGTTCACGGTCGAGAGCGACATCGACTTGAACAGCGACGCCGTGCGGGGCTTGGGGGCGGCGGCGAGCGCACGCTTGCGGGCCGCGGCCGACAGCGACTCGTCGATCTCCGGCTCGGGCAGCAGCTCGGTGACGTACGGGCCGAAGCGGCCGTTCTTCGCGACGATCGTCGTCCCGGTCGTCGGGTCCTCGCCGAGCACCAGGTCGCCCTCGGGCTGCGTCTCCAGGAGCTCGCGGGCCTTCTCGACGGTCAGCTCGTCGGGGGCCAGCTCGTCCGGGACCGACGCGCGGCGCGGGTTGCCGTCGTCGGCCAGCACCGACGGGTCCTCGAGGTACGGGCCGTAGCGGCCGACGCGCAGCGTGATGCCGTCGCCGATCTCGATCGAGTTGACCTCGCGGGCGTCGATCTCACCGAGGTTCGCGACCAGGTCGCGCAGGCCGTCGGTGTCCGCGTCGGGGCCGAAGTAGAAGTGCGTCAGCCAGTCGACGCGGTCCTTCTCGCCGGACGCGATGAGGTCGAGGTCCTCCTCCATCGACGCCGTGAAGTCGTAGTCGACGAGGCGGTCGAAGTTCTCCTCGAGCAGCCGGGTCACAGCGAACGCCAACCAGGTCGGCACGAGCGCCTGCCCGCGCTGCGACACGTACCCGCGGTCGAGGATCACCGAGATCGTCGCGGCGTACGTGGACGGGCGGCCGATGCCGCGCTCCTCGAGGGCCTTGACCAGGCTCGCCTCGGTGTAGCGCGGCGGCGGCGACGTGCGGTGGCCGTCGGCGCTCAGGTCGCTGGCCGTGAGGTCGTCGCCCTCGGCCATCTTCGGGAGCCGGGCCTCGCCCTTCTCGTCGGCGGCACCGCCGTCGGAGGACTCGTAGCGCTCGACGTCGCGCCCCTCCTCGTACGCGGCGAGGAACCCACGGAACGTGATGACCGTGCCGGACGCGGAGAACACGGCGTCGGCCCCGGTCGACGACACCGCACCGAGCCGCACGGACGCCGTCTGCCCGCGGGCGTCGGCCATCTGCGACGCGACGGTCCGCTTCCAGATCAGCTCGTACAGCTTGAACTGGTCGCCCGACAGCTCCTTCGCGACCTGCGCCGGCGTGCGGAAGTGGTCGCCCGCGGGACGGATGGCCTCGTGCGCCTCCTGGGCACCCTTCGCCTTCGACGTGTAGACGCGGGCCTTGTCCGGCACGTACTCGGCGCCGTACAGCTCGCCCGCCTGGCGACGGGCCGCGTCGATCGCCTGCGACGACAGGGCGGGCGAGTCCGTACGCATGTAGGTGATGTAGCCGTTCTCGTACAGGCCCTGCGCGGTGCGCATGGTCTGCCGGGCCGACATCCGCAGCTTGCGGGACGCCTCCTGCTGGAGCGTCGACGTGGTGAACGGCGCCGCCGGACGGCGCGTGTACGGCTTCGTCTCGAGGCTGCGGACCGTCCACGCGGCGCCGTCGAGCCCGGCGACGAGCGCCGTCGCGCCGGCCTCGTCGAGGTGCGCGACGTCGGAGCCGCGCAGCACGCCGCGGTCGTCGAAGTCGCGACCGGTCGCCACGCGGCGCCCGTCGAGCTGGGTCAGCCGGGCGTCGAAGGCGGGCTCGCCCGCGTCCGCGACCGCGAACGTGCCCGTGACGTCCCAGTAGTCGGCGGCGACGAACGCCATGCGCTCGCGCTCACGCTCCACGACCATGCGCGTCGCGACCGACTGCACGCGGCCCGCCGACAGGCCCTGGCGGACCTTGCGCCACAGCACCGGGCTGACCTCGTAGCCGTACAGCCGGTCGAGGATGCGCCGCGTCTCCTGCGCGTCGACGAGGCGGTCGTCGAGCTCGCGCGTGCTCGTCAGCGCCCGCTGGATGGCCTCGCGCGTGATCTCGTGGAACACCATGCGCTTGACGGGGACCTTGGGCTTGAGCTCCTGGAGCAGGTGCCACGCGATGGCCTCGCCCTCGCGGTCCTCGTCGGTGGCGAGGTAGAGCTCGTCGGAGTCCTTCAGCAGCTTCTTGAGCTCGCTGACCTTCTTCTTCTTGTCCGAGTCGACCACGTAGTACGGCGCGAACCCGTTGTCGACGTCGACCGCGAACTTGCCGAACGGGCCCTTCTTCATCTCGGCGGGCAGCTCCGAGGGCTGCGGCAGGTCGCGGATGTGGCCCACGCTCGCCTCGACGTCGTACCCCTCGCCGAGGTACCCGGCGATCGTGCGCGCCTTCGCGGGCGACTCCACGATCACGAGCTTGCGACCTGCCGACATCCGTCTGGCCTTCCCTACCGACTCTTGCTACCGAGGACGGGATCGTGACGACCCGTTCGAAAACGCACCGCTGCGGACTCTACGTCCTGTCGTCAAGCATCCGGGACGCGGCCGCCTGCCGGAGCACCAGCATGACGGCGAACGCGAAGCACGCCGCCATGAGCGTCCCCGCAGCCCCGCCAAGGTACGCCGTCACCTGGTCGGCCCGGGACGTGAGGTCCTCGCGGTCCCGCCAGGAGTGCGCGAGCGCGACCGCGGCGGACGCCCCCGCGCCTGCGCCGGCCACGAACAGCACCGCCAGCACGCCCCGCATCGCGGCGGGCGTCGGGGGTGCCTCCCCGCCGTCCACGCGAGGCACCGCGCCCGTCGCCGTGCCGGCACCGCCACGGGCAGGGCGCAGCGCGATCATCGCGCACGTCAGCGCCGTCCAGGCGAGCACCACGAGGATCGCGGCGACCACGTCCGACGGGCGGTGCCACTGCCCGATGAGCGTCGAGACGCCCGTGAGCGTCGTGTACCCGGCGCCGATCAGCGCGGCCCACGGACGCACGCGCGGCGGGACGACGAGCAGCAGCGCGGCCGACGCCGACGCGGCGGCGGTCGTGTGCCCGCTCGGCAGCGTGTTGCCGTACTGGCCGTGCCCGCCGAGCTCCGGGCGGTCGAACACCTCGAGCTTGAGGAACCGGGTCGTGAGGTTGGCGCCCACCATCAGCACGGCCACCTGCACCGCGAGCTCCCAGCGCCGGCGCAGCACCGCGATGAGCATCGCACCGATCAGGACGGCCGCGATGAAGCCCACCGACACCACGGACAGCACCTGCTCGGCGCCCTGCCACAGCCGCGTCTGCCCGTACTCGGCGCCGTCGTACGCGGCCGTCTCGACGAGCTGACCAGCGCGCGTGCTCACGAACACGTGCCACAGCCACCACACGCCGACGGCCGACGCGGCGG
>JAEWCA010000194.1 GCA_023390875.1 Actinomycetes bacterium | reverse complement strand
CCACGAACGAGATGTCGCGCGGTGTCATCGAGGCCGCGACGGGCTCGGGCGAGATCGCCACGAACATCACCGGCGTCGCCACGTCGGCGGCGACGAGCTCGCAGGTCCTCACGCAGATGGGGGACTCGGTCCAGGAGCTCGCCCGGATGTCGAACGATCTGCGCGAGCGCGTCGCGTCGTTCACCTACTAGTCCTGCGCGGGGGCGCCTGCGGGCGCCCCCGGGCACGACGTCACCGCGGGTCACGGACGACCTCGCGGACACGAAGGAGACAGGGATGTCACGACGAGGGGCATGTGCGGCGCTCGGCGCCGTCGCCGTCGCGGCCGCGTTCGCGGGGCAGCACGGCGGGGGAGCCATGTCGCCGGAGGCTGCGGCCCGGCTGGCCGACACGCAGCTCGTCGGGATCTCCCTGCCCAGCAGTGCCGGACCGCACGACCGTGCGGACGGCGAGGACCTCACGCACCGCCTCACGTCGGCGGGGTTCGGGGTCCGGACGGACTACGCGGGGGACGACCCCGGGACTCAGGTGGCTCAGGTGCGCGCGATGCTCGACGACGGCGCGGACGCGCTCGTCGTGGGCGCGGTCGACGACGCCGTGCTGACCGAGGTGCTGGCGATGGCCGAGACGGCCCACGTCCCCGTCGTCGCGCACGAGCCCGACAGCCAGGCCCAGCGGACCGTCGCGTCGGTGCGCACGCTGCTGGGTGCACGGACCGGGGGGCGCGCATGATGCCGATCCGGGTGCTCGTGGTCGACGACTCCGTCGTGGTGCGGCGCATCGTCAGCGACGTCCTGTCCGCGGACCCGCGGATCGACGTGGTGGGCTGGGCGCCGAACGGCCGGCTCGCGCAGGGCAAGGTCGAGCAGCTGCGTCCCGACCTCGTGACGATGGACGTCGAGATGCCCGAGCTCGACGGCATCGGCGCGGTCCGGGCGCTGCGCGCGGCCGGTCACCAGATGCCCGTCATCATGTTCTCCACGCTCACGGAGCGCGGCGCCGCGGCGACGCTGGACGCGCTCGCGGCGGGCGCGACCGACTACGTGACGAAGCCGACCGGCATGGGCAGCGTGCGCGAGGGCCTCGCGCAGGTCGCGAAGGACCTGATCCCGCGCATCGTCGCGCTCGTGCCGCGCGAGGCGGCCGCGGAGACCCCGTCGGACCTGCCGGTGCCGCGCGCGAAGCGCCCGGAGCGCGCCGAGGTCGTCGTCCGCGACGACGCGACGCGGCACGGCGTCAAGCTCGTGCTCGTCGGCTCCTCGACGGGCGGACCGGACGCGCTGTCGCGGCTGCTCAGCTCGTTCACGGCGCCGCCGCCGGTGCCCGTGCTCGTCGTGCAGCACATGCCGCCCGTGTTCACGCGCCAGCTCGCCGCCCGGCTCGACCGCGTCGGACCGGCGCGCGTGCACGAGGCGGTCGCCGACCAGGAGCTGCTGCCCGGCCACGTGTACGTCGCCCCGGGCGACCACCACCTCGTCGTGGACACCCACACGGGCGTCCTGCGCGCCGGCATCACGGACGACGCCCCCATCAACTTCTGCCGCCCGTCGGTCGACGCGCTGTTCCGCTCCGCGGTGCGTGCGGTGCGCGGCGAGGTGCTCGCCGTGGTCCTCACGGGCATGGGCGCCGACGGCCGCACCGGCTGCGAGGACGTCGTGCAGGCGGGCGGCACCGTCCTGGTGCAGGACGAGGCGTCGAGCGTGGTGTGGGGGATGCCCGGCGCGGTCGCGACCGCGGGCCTCGCGCACCAGGTGCTGCCGATGGCCGAGATCCCGGCCGCGGTCGAGCAGGTCCTCGAGCTCGCGACGGCGGGGGGTGCGACGCGATGAGCCTGTCACCCGACGTGTTCGCCTACGTCGCCGACCTCGTGCAGCGCCGCGCCGGCATCCAGCTCGACGCCGGCAAGGAGTACCTCGTCGAGGGCCGCCTGCAGCCGCTCGCGAAGGACTCGGGGCACGACAAGGTCGACGCGTACGTCCGCGCCCTGCGTGCGCACGAGCGCCCGGCCTGCGTGCAGGCCGTCGTCGAGGCGCTCACCACCAACGAGACGTCGTTCTTCCGCGACGGCACGCCGTTCCGGGTGCTCACCGAGCACATCGTGCCCGCGCTGCGCGGCGAGGACGGGTCCCTGCCGCGGCTGCGCGTGTGGTCCGCCGCCTGCTCGACGGGCCAGGAGCCGTACTCGATCGCGATGACGCTCGCCGACTGCGTCGGGCCCGAGACGGCCGTGGAGATCGTCGCGAGCGACCTCAACAACGCGGTCCTCGAACGGGCCGCCGCGGGCGAGTACTCCCGCATCGAGACCAACCGCGGCCTGCCGTCGGCGATGCTCGTGCGCTACTTCGACGCCGACGGCAACGGCTGGCGGGTCCGCGAGCAGCTGCGCCGCCAGGTGACGTTCCTGCGCCACAACCTGCTCGAGGCGCCCGCGTTCGGCGGCCAGTTCGACGTGGTGTTCCTGCGCAACGTGCTCATCTACTTCGACCTGCCGGTCAAGCGGCAGGTGCTCGAGCACGTGCTCGCCGCGATCCGCCCCGGCGGGTTCCTCGTGCTCGGCGCCGCCGAGACCACCATCGGCGTCGACGACGGCTGGGAGCGCGTCCCCCTCGAGCGGGGCGCCGTGTACCGGGCCGTCCCGCGCGTCCCCGCGTGGGGGCTCACCGGGACCGCGCCGATCCCCATAGTCCTGCCCACCGCCCGCGGCCCCGTCACCGGGGCAGTCCCACGGACGGCACCCGCCGGTGTCGTCCCGCACGCCCGACCAGCCCACGTCCCGCCCGGGGTGCCCGCCCCGGTCATCCGTACCACCCCCGCCCCTGTCAGAGGAGAGACCCGATGAGAGCACTCGTCGTCGACGACTCGCGCACGATGCGCAGGATCGTCGCCGGGATCCTGGAACGGCAGGGCTTCGAGGTCCTGCAGGCCGAGCACGGAGAGGAGGCGCTCACCGTCCTCGCGGAGGACGACCGCTTCGAGCTCCTGTGCATCGACTGGAACATGCCAGTCATGGACGGTCTCGAGCTCGTGGCCGCCGTCCGCAAGGAACGCAGGTGGCGCAACATCACGATGATGATGGTGACCACCGAGGCCGAGCAGTCCCAGATCGTGCGCGCCCTTGCGGCAGGGGCGCACGAGTACCTGATCAAGCCGTTCACCCCAGAGGAGCTCCGGGCCAAGCTCGAGCTGCTCGGACTCGTTTCAGTCAAGGAGCTCGCATGAGTGCAGAGGTCGAGGTCGACCAGGTCCTGGTCATCGCCCGGGACATCTTCTCGTCGATGATCGACGGTGAAGCCGGCTTCCTGGAGTCGTGGGTCGGAGAGCCCCCCGTGCTCGAGGACCCCGTCGTGGCGTGGGTGGACCTGAACGGTCCGTGGTCGGGTCGCGCCGCGCTGCGCACCGAGACGCCCACGGCGCACAACCTGTCGCGTGCGCTGCTCGGCATGGACGCCGACGAGGAGGTCTCGCACGCGGACCTCGCCGACGCGGTCGGCGAGCTCGCCAACGTCGTCGGCGGCAACGTCAAGGCGCTCCTGCCCGAGGGCGGCAAGCTCGGCCTGCCCGAGGTCGCCGCCGAGCTGCCGCTCACGGCCGACGCGGTGCTCATGCACGGCGTCGCGCTCGCGTGGCGCGGCCGCCCGCTCGTCGTCGAGATCTGGGCGATCCCGACCGTCGACCAGCCGTGAAGCTCATCGCGGCACGCACCTTGGAAAGGAGCTCAGCATGATTCGCGTCCTCGTGACCGACGACAGCCGCGTGATGCGCCAGATCGTGATCCGCACGCTGCGCCAGGCCGGCTACGACTGGGACGTCCGTGAGGCCGCCGACGGCGCCGAGGCGCTCGAGGCGGTGCGCGCCGACGAGCCCGACGTGGTGCTGTCCGACTGGAACATGCCGAACCTGAACGGCATCGAGCTGCTCCAGCAGCTCCGTGCGGAGGGTTTCGAGACCCCGTTCGGGTTCGTCACGTCGGAGAGCTCGGAGGAGATGCGCGCGACCGCCGAGGCCGCAGGTGCGCTGTTCCTCATCTCGAAGCCCTTCACCCCGGAGTCCTTCCGGGAGGTCATCGAGCCGGTGCTCGCATGAGCGCCGACACACCGCTGGCCACCCCGAAGGACGTCAAGGACCTGCTGCACAGCCTCGTCGGCCGTGAGGTCGAGGTGTGGGCGACCGGCAAGCAGCAGGACCCCGCCGCGGGCGACGGCAACCTGGTCGGCGTCTACACGGACAACCGGAAGGCGATGAGCGGCCTGATCCTGCTCGACGTGCCGCTCGGGGCGTACGTCGGCGCGGCCCTCGGCCTGGTCCCGGTCCGCCTGGCTCAGCAGGCGGCGAACCACGGGGGCCTGCCGGACAACCTCCTGGAGAACGCCAGCGAGGTGCTCAACGTGATGTCCTCGCTGTTCAACGCGGACGGGGCGCCGCACGTGCGGCTCGACGCGGTGTACGAGCCGGGCCACCCGCTGCCCGCGGACGTGGCGCAGTGGGTCGGCGCGTTCGTGCCGCGCTGCGACCTCGACGTCGAGGTCTCGGGCTACGGCCGGGGAGGGTTGTCGCTGCTCGTCGTGTGACGGGTCAGTCGACGGCGGCGGTCCGCCGGGCCTCGAGCGCCGACACGATCATGGCGCGCTGGGTCCGGCGGGCCCGCCACCCCGCGGCGAGACGGATCGCGTCGACGGCACCCACGACGCTCGCGGGGTCCCCGCTGCGACGGGGGAGGACGACCGCACCGAGGGGGCGGTCGACGGCGCGCTCGAGCTGGTCGACGACCTCGCGCACGGACGTCCCGGCGCCCGTGCCGACGTTGAACACCTCGTGCGCGACGCCGGACGTGCGCAGCCGCTCCAGCGCGGCGACGTGCGCCTCGGCGAGGTCGAGCACGTGCACGTAGTCGCGCACGCAGGTGCCGTCGGCCGTGGGGTAGTCGTCGCCGAAGATCTGGGGCGGCGTCCCGCGCAGCACGCCGTCGACGAGGATCGACACGAGGTTCGTCGCGATGTCGTCGCCCAGGTCGGGCCAGCCGGCACCGGCGACGTTGAAGTAGCGCAGGGACACGGCGCGGACGTCGCCGGCGGCGGCGGACCAGCCGAGGAGGTCCTCGCAGGCCAGCTTGGTCGCGCCGTACGGCGTCAGCGGCCGCGTGTCGTGCGACTCGGTGACGAGGTCGGTGGTCGGCTCGCCGTACACGGCCGCGGACGACGACAGCACGACGTCCCGCACGCCGGCGCACCGCATCGCGAGCAGCACGGTGGTGAGCGCGCCGACGTTCTGGGCGTAGTAGCGCGCGGCCTGGTGCAACGACTCGTCGGCGCGCTTGAGCGCGGCGAGGTGGACGACGGCGTCCACCCGGTGGTCCCGCATGAAGCGCGTGAGCGGCTCGACGGCGGAGCCGGGCGCGAGGTCGATCTCGAGCAGCGGTGCGGAGCCGACGCGGGCGGCGCGTCCCGTGACGAGGGAGTCGGCGACGACGACGTCGTGGCCGGCCAGGTCGAGGACCCGGACCACATGGGCTCCGATGTAACCCGCACCGCCTGTCACCAGCACGCTCACACGCCGGACCGTACCGGCTTCGACGTGCACGTCTGACCGGTTTTCGACAGGTGTGACCCGATCGACGGTCACCCAGGGGACCTGGGGCGCGTGGATCCTCACGGCCGTGCTCCCGACCTTCGCCGGGCGTCGCGCACGCCGTGATCAGGCGGTCGGTGCGACGATCCGGGGCAGGTGCTGCTCGACGATCCTCGCTGCTGCGTCATCCAGGACGAGCTCGACCAGGTTCGGCAGGTCGAGCACTCCGGCGGCTTCAGGGTCGAGCTCGAGCGCAAGGACCTCGCCCTGCAGGTCGAACCGAGCGAGGCCGCCGTAATGCACCGCTGCTCCGCCACGCACGATCGCGTAGGTGTCCATGCCCAGCGCCGCGTCCTGGGGGTCGTCGGCGAGCGAGCGTTGAAACTCGATGGTGTCGCCCGACTCCACGTCCAGCAGCACGATCGCCTCGACGTCGTCCTCGTCACTGCGCGTGTAGTCGACTCTGATCACGCCTGAGATTCTCCATCATCAAGCGGGCGGGGGTGCGCCGTCAGCCGACCTGGGAGACGCGCCCAGCGCCTAGCCCGTGGCGGCGGGGCGGTGGCGGCGGGCCCAGTCCCACCCGAACGCGCCGGCCGCGATCCCGGCGAGGCACACCCACACGGGCATCCAGGTCGCCTCGCCGACGGCCGCGAGCACGACGCACACGGCCAGGGCGACGAGCCACACCGTGGTGCCGACGAGCATCACGCGGCCGAGGTCCACCGGCACGGGGGCGGGCGGGATCCGGGTGGCGCGGGGGAGCAGGGGCACCCTCGGAGGCTACGCCACGCGCGACACCGGCCCGTGGCAGGACCGCGTCGGCGTGCCCGCCGACCGGCTCGGCGCACCCGGGCTCAGTACGCGCCCTGCCCGGCGACCACGGCCCGTGCGGTCCGCAGCAGGATCACGAGGTCGCCGAACAGCGTCCAGTTCTCGACGTAGTAGACGTCCTTGCGGATCGACTCGTCGGGGCTCAGCTCGGAGCGGCCCGAGACCTGCCAGAGCCCGGTGAGGCCGGGCTTGACGAGCAGCCGCCGGTGGGCGGCCCGGTCGTACAGTGCGACCTCGCTCGCGACCTGCGGGCGCGGCCCGACGAGGCTCATGTCGCCGCGCAGCACGTTGAGCAGCTGCGGCAGCTCGTCGAGCGAGTAGCGCCGCAGGAACCGGCCGGTGCGCGTGACCCGCGGGTCGTCGCGCCGCTTGTAGTACAGCCCGGACCGGCCGTCGGCCATGACCTCGTCGACGTGCGCGTCGGCGTCCGCGACCATCGTGCGGAACTTGAGCATCCGGAACGTGGTGCCCTGCCGGCCGATCCGGGCCTGCCGGTAGAAGACGGGTCCGCGGCTCGTCGCCACGACGGCGACCGCGATCGCGACCAGCACCGGGGCGAGCACCACGGTGAGCACGAGGGCCCCGCACCAGTCGGCGACGGACTTCACGACGTAGCGGGGGCCGGAGAACCGGGGCGGGTCGACCTGCATGAGCGGCAGCCCCGCGACCGGGGTCACGTGGATCCGCGGCCCGGCGATGTCGGTCAGCGCACCGGCGACCAGCAGGTCGGTGTCGGTCTGCTCGAGGTCCCAGCCGAGCTGCCGGACGACGGCCGCGGTGAGCTCGTCGGACCCGGTGACGGCGACGGCCTGCGCGCCGACGTCGGCCGCGGCGTGCGCGGCGCTCGCGAGGTTGCCGACGACCGGGACACCGAGCACCTGCTCGCCGCGCTCGGGCGCACCGCCCGGCACGCACACGCCGACCACGCCGAGGCTGCGCGACGTGTCGGCGGCGACCTCGCGGATGAGCCCCTCGGCGTGCTCGCGCTGGCCGACGACGAGCACGGGCGTGCGGTACTCGCCGCGGGACCGTCGGGCGCGCAGCCACCGCCGCGACACGAGCCGCTCGAGCAGCAGCAGCGCGAGGCCCAGCGGGAACGCGATGGCGAGGAACGCGCGGCCGACGTCCATCTTGGCGAGGTAGGCGACGATCGCGACGACGGCGAAGAGCCGCCAGGTCGCGGTGAACACGGCGGTGTACTCGCCGGCGCCGAGCGTGAGGATGCGCCGGTCCCACACGTGCGCGGACGCGAGGGCGACGAACCAGACCACGACGAGGACCACGGACACCAGGAGGTACGTCGGCGACAAGGGACCGGCGACCGCGCGGTCGTCGGCCCCGAACCGGACGAGGTACGCGGCGACGACGGCGACCGTGATGGCGATCAGGTCGGCCGCGCGGAGCACCCGCACGTATCCCGGCAACCACCCACGCCCGCTGCCCACGGCGTGCGGAGGCCGTGTGCTCGACCTTCTCTGGACGCTCTGGATCTCGACCACGGGCCCCCCGAACCGTTGTCTGTCCTGGACCGTCCGCGCACCCCTGCGGGTCCCGGACGAGTCGGTCAGAGCATCGACGATCCACGATGCGCCCGGGTCGCGCAAGAGGGGCTGTGACCGCAGTCACCGACGGACGGCGGCGACCAGGGTCTCGACGGCGGGGACCAGCAGCGTGAAGGTCTTGCGGTAGGCCGCCTCGCCGCGACCGTAGGGGTCGGGCACGTCGTCGTCGGCCGGCAGCGCGGGGACGAGGCCGCGTCGCACGGCCGCGAGCGGGACGAGCGCGCGCAGCCGGTCGGCGGTCGTGGCG
>JAEWCA010000162.1 GCA_023390875.1 Actinomycetes bacterium | reverse complement strand
CGGCGGAGGACGGCCGCGCCCGCCGGCGGCGCCGGGAACGGCGAGGCCCGCACACCCGGGCGGGGAGTGCGGGCCTCGGTACGTCCGACGTCAGCGGGCGAACGCCTGCGCGACGAGCTCGGCCTGCTGGGCCTGGTGCTTCTTCGCGGACCCCGCCGCCGGCGACGCCGACTCGGGCCGCGACACGACCCCGAGCGTGCGGCCGAGCACCTGCGGCAGGTGCATCGACAGGAACGTCCACGGGCCCTGGTTGCGGGGCTCGTCCTGGACCCACACGAGCTCGGCGCCGTCGAACGGCGCGAGCGCCTTGCGCAGGCCGTCCTCGTCGAGCGGGTAGAGCTGCTCGAGCCGGACGATCGCGGTCTGCTCGTCGCCGGACCGCACGCGCTCGGCGAGCAGGTCCCAGTAGACCTTGCCCGAGCACAGCAGCACGCGCGTGACCTGCCCGGCCTTCGTCGCCGCGAGGTCGTCGCCGATGACCGGCCGGAACGTGCCCGACGTGAAGTCCTCGACGGCCGACGCGCCCGCCTTGAGCCGCAGCATCGACTTCGGCGTGAACACCACGAGCGGCTTGCGCGGGCGGGTGTACGCCTGACGGCGCAGCAGGTGGAAGTGCGACGCGGGCGTCGACGGCTGCGCGATGACCATGTTCTCCTCGGCGGCCATCTGCAGGAACCGCTCGATGCGCGCCGACGAGTGGTCGGGCCCCTGGCCCTCGTACCCGTGGGGGAGCAGCATGACGACCGACGAGCGCTGGCCCCACTTCTGCTCGGCCGACGAGATGAACTCGTCGATGACCGTCTGGGCGCCGTTGACGAAGTCGCCGAACTGCGCCTCCCACAGCACGAGGGCGTCCGGGCGCTCGACCGAGTAGCCGTACTCGAAGCCCAGGCACGCGTACTCGGAGAGCGACGAGTCGTAGACCCAGAACTTCGCCTGGTCCGCCGACAGGTACAGCAGCGGGGTCCACTCGGCGCCCGTCTCGCGGTCGTGCATGACGGCGTGCCGCTGCACGAACGTGCCACGGCGCGAGTCCTGCCCCGCGAGTCGCACCGGGGTGCCCTCGAGGAGCAGCGAGCCGAACGCGAGCACCTCGCCGTAGCCCCAGTCGATGCCGCCCTCGCGCGACATCTGCTCGCGCTTGGTGAGCATCTGCTGCAGCTTCGGGTGCACCGTGAAGCCCTCGGGCGGCCGGACGTGCGCGCGGCCGATCCGCTCGAGCGTGGAGGCGTCGACCGCGGTCTTCCAGCCGACCATCACGCCGGCGTCCTCGAGCTGCGACTCCGGGCGCTCGAGGCCGGCGACGGCCTCCGCCTCGGCGGGCGGCGGCGTCCAGCCGTCCTCGCGCGTCTCGGTGAACACCCGCTCGAGCTGCTGCTGGTAGTCCTGCAGCGCCTGCTCGGCCTCGGTGATCGTGATGTCGCCGCGCGCGACGAGCGTCTCGGTGTAGAGCTTGCGGACCGACCGCTTCGCCTCGATGAGGTTGTACATGAGCGGCTGCGTCATCGACGGGTCGTCGCCCTCGTTGTGGCCGCGGCGGCGGTAGCACAGCATGTCGATGACGACGTCGCGGTCGAACTGCTCGCGGTACTCGAACGCGAGCTCCGCGACCCGGACGCACGCCTCGGGGTCGTCCCCGTTCACGTGGAACACGGGGACCTGCAGCCCTTTGACCACGTCGGTCGCGTACTGCGACGAGCGCGACGACGACGGGCCGGTGGTGAAGCCGACCTGGTTGTTGATGATGACGTGCACGGTGCCGCCCGTGCGGTACCCACGCAGCTGCGCGAGGTTGAGCGTCTCGAACACGACGCCCTGGCCCGCGAAGGCCGCGTCGCCGTGGATGAGGATCGGCAGCACCGAGAAGCCGTCGCCGCCGAGGTCGATGCGGTCCTGCTTGGCGCGCACGACGCCCTCGAGCACCGGGTCGACCGCCTCGAGGTGCGACGGGTTCGCCGCGAGGTACACCGACGTGGTCGCGCCCGACTCGGACGTGAACGTGCCCTCGGTGCCGAGGTGGTACTTCACGTCGCCCGAGCCCTGCACCGACTTCGGGTCCTGGTTGCCCTCGAACTCGCTGAAGATCTGCGCGTACGACTTGCCGGCGATGTTCGCGAGCACGTTGAGGCGCCCGCGGTGGGCCATGCCGATGCCGACCTCGTCCAGACCCGCGTCCGCGGCCTTCGACAGGATCGCGTCGAGGATCGCGATGACCGACTCGCCGCCCTCGAGCGAGAACCGCTTCTGGCCGACGTACTTGGTCTGCAGGAACGTCTCGAACGCCTCGGCGGCGTTGAGGCGGCGCAGGATCCGCAGCTGGTCCTCTCGCGGCGTGCGGGCGTAGCCCGACTCCAGGCGCTCCTGGAGCCAGCGGCGCTGCCGCGGGTCCTGCAGGTGCATGTACTCGATGCCGATCGTGCGGCAGTACGAGTCGCGCAGCAGACCCAGGACGTCGCGCAGCTTGGCGCGCGGCTTGCCCGTGAAGCCGCCCGTCGGGAACGTGCGGTCCAGGTCCCACAGCGTCAGGCCGTGGTTCTGGATGTCGAGGTCGGGGTGCTTGCGCTGGCGGTAGGCGAGCGGGTCGGTGTCCGCCATGAGGTGGCCGCGCGAGCGGTACGAGTGGATGAGCTCGCCGATGCGCGCCGGCTTGATGGCCTCGGCGTCGGGGTCCGTCGACGAGTCGCGCACCCAGCGGACCGGCTCGTACGGGACGCGCAGCGCCGCGAACACGCGGTCGTAGAAGCCGTCCTCGCCGAGCAGCTTGACCGACAGGATCCGCAGGAAGTCGCCCGACTGCGCGCCCTGGATGATGCGGTGGTCGTAGGTGCTCGTCAGCGTGAGGACCTTCGAGACGCCCATCTGGTTGAGGCGGTCCTCGGACGTGCCCGCGAACTCGGCGGGGTAGTCCATCGCGCCGACGCCGATGATCGTGCCCTGGCCCTGCATGAGGCGCGGGACCGAGTGGACGGTGCCGATCGTGCCCGGGTTGGTCAGGGAGATCGTGGTGCCCGCGAAGTCGTCGACGCCGAGCTTGTTGCCGCGCGCCCGGCGCACGACGTCCTCGTACGCGTTCCAGAACTGCGCGAAGTCGAGCGTGTCGGCCTTCTTGATGCTCGGCACGAGGAGCTGGCGCGTGCCGTCCGGCTTGGCCAGGTCGATGGCGATGCCGAGGTTGACGTGGGCCGGCTGGTTCACGCCCGGCTTGCCGTCGACGAGCGCGTACGACGCGTTCATCGCCGGCATCTCGGCGAGCGCCTCGACGAGCGCGAAGCCGATGAGGTGCGTGAACGAGATCTTGCCGCCGCGGCCGCGCGACAGGTGGTTGTTCACGACGATGCGGTTGTCGACCATGAGCTTGGCCGGGATCGCCCGGACCGACGTCGCGGTCGGGACCTCGAGCGACGCCTCCATGTTCGTGACGACCCGGGCGGCGGGGCCGCGCAGCTTCTGGAGGTCGTCCTGCGCCTCGGGCTCGTCGGCGCGGGCCGGGCGCTGGGCGACCTCGGCGTACGGCGCCGTCGCCGGCTGTGCGGTCGCGATCGGCGACGTGATGGCCGGCGGCTCGACGAACGTCGTCGGCTGCGGGGGCGCCGCAGGTGCCGCGGGGGCCGGGGC
>JAEWCA010000475.1 GCA_023390875.1 Actinomycetes bacterium | reverse complement strand
GGCGCGGGTCGCCACCGGCGCCGGCCGGTCGGCGGCGGCCCGATGAGCGGGGCGCCCGCCGTCGTCGACGGTGCCCGGTTCCGGTCGGTGCCGCAGCACCACCCGAGCGTGCGGCCCATGCTCGACGAGCTCGCGGTCGAGTACGCGACCCGGTACGCGGACGAGCTCAAGATCGTCGAGCTGCGCGCCGAGCTCGGCCGGTACCCGGCGCACGAGTTCGCCCCGCCGCGCGGCGAGCTCGTGCTGCTGATCGAGGGCGACGGGGCCGTCGCGGGCGGCGCGTTCCGTCGCCGGACCGAGCCCGAGGTCGGGGACCTCGCGTTCTCCGACCGGCCCGGCAGCCGCGACGAGCGCGGCGCGCCCGCCGTGCCGACCGCCGAGCTCAAGCGGATCTGGACCCACTCGGCGCACCGCCGCCGCGGGCTCGCCCGCCGCGTCCTCGCCGAGCTCGAGCGCCGGGCGCTCGCCGCCGGCTACCCGCGGATCTACCTGACGACCGGCCCGCGGCAGCCCGAGGCCGCCGCGCTGTACGTCGCCACCGGCTACACGCCGCTGTTCGACCCCGCAGCCGACCTCGAGCAGCTCGGCCACCTGCCGTTCGAGAAGTGGCTCGTCCCCCCTGCCCACCCGACCGAGAGCTGACCGCCGTGTCCACCGTCTCGCCCCACATCGACCTGCACACCGACGAGCCGCGCACGTCGCTCGTCACCCCGTCCCGCAGCGACGCCCGCCCGACGACCGACGAGCCCCGCGTCATCGGCGCCCGGCACCCCGGCCGGTGGGTCGCGACCGCCGTCGTCGCCGTGCTCCTCGCCATGGTCGTCAGCTCCCTCGTCACGAACCGGCGATGGGAGTGGGACGTCGTCTGGCAGTACCTGACGTGGCCGTCGGTGCTCGACGGGCTGTGGGGCACGTTGCGGCTCACCGCCGCGGCCGCCGTCATCGGCTTCGGCCTCGGCACGGTGCTCGCCCTCATGCGGCTGTCGCGGTCCCCGCTGCTGCGCGGCGTCTCGTGGGCGTACACGTGGGTGTTCCGGTCGGTGCCGCTGATCCTGCAGCTGCTGCTCTGGTACAACCTCGCGTACCTCTACCCGGAGATCACGCTCGGCGTCCCGTTCGGCCCGTCCTTCGTCGGGTTCGACACGCTCGACGTCATCGACAAGTTCGGTGCCGCGATCCTCGGGCTCGGGCTGTCGCAGGCCGCGTACTCCGCGGAGATCGTGCGGGCCGGCATCCTCGGCGTCGACCAGGGGCAGCACGAGGCCGCCGCCGCGCTGGGGCTGCCGCGGTCGCGCCAGCAGCGGCGGATCATCCTGCCGCAGGCCATGCGCACCATCGTGCCGACGGCCGTCAACGAGATCATCGGGCTGGTCAAGGGCACGTCGGTCGTCTACGTGCTCGCGTACGGCGAGCTGTTCTACATCGTCGGCGTCATCTACGGCCGCAACCAGCGGGTCGTCCCGCTGCTCATCGTCGCGGGCATCTGGTACCTCGTCGTCACCACCGTCATCACGGTCATCCAGTACTACGTCGAGCGGCACTACGCGAAGGGCGCGCTGCGGCAGCTGCCGCCGACACCGCTGCAACAGCTGAGGCGCACGGTGTCCCGCACGGTCCGGCGCGCGACGGCGACGACGACGGCGACGGCGGTGCAGCGATGAGCGCCGGGCTGGTCGAGGTGCGCGGCGTGCACAAGGCGTACGGGACGCTCGAGGTGCTCGACGGGATCGACCTGGTGGTGCGCCCCGGTGAGGTGACCGTGATCCTCGGGCCGTCGGGCTCGGGCAAGTCCACCCTGCTGCGGGCCATCAACCACCTGGAGAAGGTGGACCGCGGGTTCATCGAGGTCGACGGCGAGCTCATCGGGTACCGCACGCGCCCCGACGGCCGACTGCAGGAGCTCAAGGAGAAGGAGATCCTGCGGCAGCGCACCCGCATCGGGTTCGTCTTCCAGAACTTCAACCTCTTCCCGCACCTCACGGCCCTCGAGAACGTCGTCGAGGCTCCCGTGTCCGCGCAGCGCCGGCCCCGCGCCGAGGTCGAGGCCGAGGCCCGCGAGCTGCTCGAGCGCGTCGGGCTGTCCGACAAGGTCGACGCGTACCCGCGGCAGCTGTCCGGCGGGCAGCAGCAGCGCGTCGCGATCGCCCGCGCGCTCGCCGTCAAGCCGTCGGTCGTGCTGTTCGACGAGCCCACGTCCGCGCTCGACCCCGAGCTGGTCGGCGAGGTGCTCGACGTGATCCGCGACCTGGCCGCCACCGGGACGACGCTCGTCGTCGTCACCCACGAGATCGGCTTCGCCCGCGAGGTCGCCACCACCGTCGTCTTCATGGACGGCGGGCGGATCGTCGAGCAGGGCAGCCCCGCCCAGGTGCTCGACGACCCGCAGCAGGAACGCACCAAGGCGTTCCTCGACAAGGTCCTCTGACCGTCTGTCGACAGTTCCCCCACCCCCCACCGAGAGAAGCGAGAGATCCCCGTGACTGCCCCCTTCCGACGCGCCAGGCTCCTCACCGCGCTCGCGGTCGTGCCCCTGCTGGCGCTCGCCGCGTGCGCCGGATCGAGCGCCGACGACGACCCCGCCGCCGAGGGCACCCCGAGCGCCGCCGCGGGCCTCGAGATCAGCACGAGCCCCGACCAGGACCGGATCCACACCACGGTCGCGGACGACGCCGTCGCCCTGCTGCCCGCCAAGGTCAAGGACTCGGGTGTCCTCAAGGTCGCCACGACCGCCGGCGCCGCGCCGCCGCTCGGGTTCCTCGCGGACGACGAGAAGACGCCCATCGGCAACGAGACCGACATCGCGCAGCTCGTCGCCGACGCGCTGGGCCTCAAGCTCGAGCTCGAGCAGAAGGCGTGGGCCGACTGGCCGCTCGCGCTGCAGTCGGGCGACGTCGACGCCGTGATCTCCAACGTCACGGTCACCGAGGAGCGCAAGGAGCTGTACGACTTCTCGTCGTACCGCAACGACCAGCTCGGCTGGATCACGTCCGCGGACAGCAAGATCAAGGAGATCAAGGAGCCCAAGGACATCGCGGGCCTCACGGTCGGCGTCGGCTCCGGGACCAACCAGGAGAAGATCCTGCTGGCCTGGAACGAGGAGAACATCAAGAACGGCCTCGAGCCGATCAAGAACGGCGAGCCCGAGTACTACGAGGCCTACTCCGACGTGCTGCTCGCCGTGCAGTCCGGCCGGCTCGACACCTACGTCGGCCCGAACGCGAGCCTCGCGTACAGCGCCGCGACGGCCCCCGACCAGTTCAAGGTGGTCGGCACGCTCAACGGCGGCTGGCCGCTGACTGCGCAGATCGCGGTGGCCACGCTCAAGGGCTCCGAGCTCGCGCCCGCCGTGACGGCGGCGCTGCAGCACGCGTTCGACGACGGCACGTACGCCGACGTCCTCGCGCGCTGGGGCCTGTCGGCCGAGGCCATCGAGAAGCCCGAGACGAACCCGCCGGGCCTGCCCAAGACCGAGTGACCCGACCGGTCGCTCGCGGTGGTCGGCCGGGGTCGGGGGACACCCGGCC
>JAEWCA010000061.1 GCA_023390875.1 Actinomycetes bacterium | reverse complement strand
GCCCGGGTCCGCGACCGCGACGAGCTCGACGCCCGGCAGCGACCGCAGCACGCGCGCGTGGTGGCGGCCCATCATGCCCAGGCCGAGCAGACCGGCCCGCAGCACGGCCGCCATCAGGCGCCGGCCTTCGCGACGGCGTTGACCGCGGACACGATGCGTTCGAGGTCGTCCGCCGTCAGGGCCGGGTGGACCGGCAGCGAGAGCACCTCGTCGCACGCGGAGCGGGTCGCAGGCAGGTCGAGCGTCAGGCCGAACGACGGCAGCTCGTGGTTGGGGATCGGGTAGTACACGCCCGACCCGACACCGTGCTCGGACAGCAGCGCAGCGGCGAAGCCGTCGCGGTCGCCGCTCTCCACCCGGATCGTGTACTGATGCCACACGTGCTCGGCGCCCTCGGCGACGAACGGGACGACGACGTTCTCGAGGTGCTCCGACAGGAAGCGCGCGTTCGCGGCACGCTGCTCGGTCCAGCCGTCGAGCTTGCTCAGCTGCACGCGGCCGATCGCGGCGTGCACGTCCGTCATCCGGGCGTTGAACCCGACGACCTCGTTCTCGTAGCGGCGCTCCATCCCCTGGTTGCGCAGGAGCTGCACGGAGCGGACGACCTCGGGGGTCGCGCACGACACCATGCCGCCCTCGCCCGACGTCATGTTCTTCGTCGGGTAGAGACTGAACATCGCGAACGTGCCGAACGTACCGACGCGACGTCCGTGCCAGCGGGCGCCGTGCGCCTGGGCGGCGTCCTCGAACAGCTGCAGGCCGCGCTGCTCGGCGAGCGCCGAGAGCGCCGTCATGTCCGCCGGGTGCCCGTAGAGGTGCACCGGCATGATCGCCGCGGTCCGCTCGGTGAGGACGGACTCGACCGCCGCGGGGTCGAGGCAGAACGTGCGCGGATCGATGTCCGCGAACACCGGCGTCGCGCCCGTGAGCGCGACCGAGTTCGCCGTGGCGGCGAACGTGAACGACGGCACGACGACCTCGTCGCCCGGGCCGATGCCGGCCGCCAGGAGGCCGAGGTGCAGGCCGGTCGTCCCGGAGCTGACCGCGACGCACGACCGGCCCTCGACGAGGTGGTCGGCGAACTCGCGCTCGAAGGCCGCGACCTCGGGCCCCTGGGCGATCACGCCCGTGCGCATCACGCGGTCGACGGCCGCGCGCTCCTCGTCCCCGATGAGGGGCTTGGCGGCCGGGATGACATTCGTGTTCATGCCTGCTCACTCTCTTCGATTCGGACCTCGAGCTCGAGCCCTGTCTGCGTCTCCACGAACACGTCACCCGTGCCAGGGCACCGCCACCGACCGTCTCCGTCCGCCTCGAGGCGCACCCCGGCACGCCCGACCCACCCGATGCGCCGTGCGGGGACGCCCGCCACCAGCGCGTGGTCGGGGACGTCGCGCGTCACCACCGCACCCGCCGCGACGGTCGCCCAGCGACCGATGACGACGGGCGCCACGCACACCGCGCGCGCACCGACCGACGCGCCCGTGCGCACCGTCACGCCGGTCGCCTCCCAGTCGGACGCGCTCTTGAGGGAACCGTCCGGGTTGACCGCACGGGGGAAGGTGTCGTTCGTGAAGACGACCGCCGGGCCGACGAAGACGCCGTCCTCGAGGAGGGCGGGCTCGTACACGAGCGCGTAGTTCTGGATCTTGCAGCGTGCCCCGACCTGCACCCCGCTGCCGATGTAGGCGCCACGACCGACGATGCACTGCTCGCCCAGGGTCGCGCCGTCCCGCACCTGCGCCAGGTGCCAGACCGACGAGCCGTCGCCCACCGTCGCGGTCGGGTCGACATCGGCCGATTCGGCGATCCGGATTGTCACTTCACTCCTCAGGTTGGCAGCACGCGGCGCGCGTTGAGCGACATGATGCCCGGTGGCCCGTGCGGACCACCGGGACCAACGACCTCAGGCGCCGAGAACGTCGATGGTGTCCGCGATGGTGCGGCTGGGGTGGAACGCGTCGAGCGAGGGCTCGATCCGGTACCGGGCGTAGTCGTCCAGGAACCCCGTCAGGCGGCCCGTGTCGAAGCGCGTGAGGACCATCTGGGTGCCCTCACCGACGTGCCGCTCGGTCTTGGTCCGGTGGATCGCGCACGGGATGCCGAGGTGGTTGCTCTCCTCCTGCAGGCCGCCGCTGTCCGTGACGACGAACTCCGCACGCGACAGCACGGGCATGAACTCGACGTAGCTGAGCTTCTCCTCGATGCGGAAGCGGTCGCCGTCGAACAGTTTCCCGAGGCCGTACTGCTCGATCCGCTCACGCTCGGACGCGCCCGCGAAGTACACGATCGGCAGCCGTGCCGACGCGTCGCGCAACGCCTCCAGCGCGGCGGTGTACAGGTCCTGCTTGCTGACGAGCTCGAACCGGTGGAGCGTCGCGACGCCGTACTTCTCCGGCAGCCGGATCCCGGCCGTCGTCGGCCGGTCGAGCGCGTACCGCACCGCGTCCACCACGGTGTTCGCCTCCATCGTGACAACCGCACCGCGACGCCGGCGCAGGTTGCCGGCCTCGACCTTGGTCGGCGCGAAGTGCACGTCGACCAGGTGGGCGACGGTCCGGCGGTTGAGCTCCTCCGGGAACGGGTGCAGGAGGCTCCCGCTGCGCATGCCGGCCTCGACGTGCGCGACGCGCGCACCGAGCAGCCGGCCGGTCAGCGCGCCCATCGGCGCAGTGAAGGTGTCGCCGTGCACGAAGACCCAGGGCTGCCCGCCGTCCTTGCGCAGGCGTGCCCGTAGGCGGCCGCGCTGCGCGACGACGGTCGCGGCGAAACGGCCGAACCACATGGGGACGTCCACCGGCCTGGCGAGGTTCGTGGCCGACGCCTCCGGCACGAGCCACACCGCCGGCGCGGGCAGGTCCAGGTCCTTGAGCGCAGCGCCGAGCTCGTGGACGTGCTGGGCCGAGTACCAGATCTCGACCTGGCGGCCGCGGTCCACGAGCTCGTGGTACACCGGCGCCATCTTGATGAGCTCCGCCGTCGTGCCGACGATGAACGCGATCACCCGCAGGGCCTCCCTCGAATCGCAGGCAAGCATACGTGCTCGCACCACGGCGGCAGACACCCCGGACGACGGTGACTACGATCGCCGCGTGCACGACACCGACCGCCCGCCCCTCCCGCCGCTGGACGCCCTGAGCGTCGTGATCCCCGTGTACAACGAGGAGAGATGGATCGGCCGCTGCCTCGACGCGATCCAGGAGTCGGCGCGGCGGGCGGGCCTCCGGCTCGACCTCGTCGTGGTCGACGACGGCAGCACGGATGGCACGGCGGCGGTGCTCGCGACGCGCGACGGACATGACGGCACACGGGTCCTCACCCAGGCCAACGCGGGGCGTGTCGCCGCCCGGCACGCCGGGCTGGAGGCGGCCACGGAGCCCTGGGTGCTGCTGCTCGACAGCCGTGTCATCACCGCGGCCGACGCGCTCCCCTGGATCCGCGAGCAGGTCAGGTCGCACCCCGAGCGGACGGTCTGGAACGGGCACGTCGACGTGGACACCGCCGACAACCCGTACGCCGCCTTCTGGTCGGGCCTGGTCAAGATCGGGTGGCGGGCCTACACGCGGCGCCCGCGGCTCGTGTCGTTCGGGGCCGACGAGTTCGACGCCTACCCCAAGGGCACCGGCTGCCTCCTGCTGCCCGCGGAGGTCCTGCGCGGCGCCCTGGGCGACTTCAGCTCCCTGTACGACGACCGGAGCCTCGCCAGCGACGACACCCGCGTGCTGCGCGACATCGCCGAGCGTCACCGCATCTGGATCTCCCCCGACTTCGCCTTCACGTACCACGGCAAGAGCGGGTACCGCGGGTTCGTGAGGCAGAGCTACTTCCGCGGCACCACGTTCGTCGACGGCTACCTCGGGCAGTCGGCCGTGCTGGGAGCGCTGATCGTCGGTGCGGTCGCCGGCGCCGCCGTGACCGCCGGGCTCGCCGTGTGGAAGCCACGCCTGGCCGCGGGCATCGTCGTCGCCGGGCTCGTCGCCGTCCCGACCGTGGTCCGCAGCGTCGGCGGCTCGTCCGGCGAGGTGCGCGCCGCGGCGACGCTCACACCGGTCTTCGTCCCGACGTTCGGTGCCGGTGTGGTCCGTGGGCTCGCGCTCGCTGCCGCCGCCCGCATCCGACGCCGGCAGCCCCGGGCGTCATGAGGCGCCCGGGAGGGGCCGTCGCGCAGCTCGCCACCGTCGGGACCGCCATCGCGGTCTCGAGCGCCCTCGGGTACGCCCTGCTCGTCGTCGTCGGCAGATCGATGTCGCCCGAGGACTACGGCATCTTCATCGCGTTCTGGGGGGCGTGCTTCGGCCTCGCGAGCTCGATGTCGACGATCGAGCAGGAGGTCGCCCGCCGAGGGGCGAGCCGTGACGTCACGACTCCACCCTCCGTCGGCTCGCTCGCGGCGTCCGCGCTCGTCGTGGCGGTCGCCGTCGGCTCGCTCCTGCTCGTGCCGGCGGTGCGAGACCGGGTGCTCGGCTCCGCGACGCTCGTGGTCCCCCTGGTGGTCGTCGTCGCCGGGGCAGGCTTCGCCGTGCAGTTCGCGACCCGCGGCCTGCTCATCGGCCGCGACCGGTCCCGGGCGTTGGGCGGGCGCGGCGGGGGGGGGGGCGCCGGCCCGG
>JAEWCA010000010.1 GCA_023390875.1 Actinomycetes bacterium | reverse complement strand
AATGCTGTCGCTCGCGCACCGCGTCATCCGGCTCGCGGACGGGCAGCGGGTCGAGGCCTGACACGACGAGAGCCCCGCGGGCCGACCCGCGGGGCTCTCGTGCGTCCGGGGCGCGTCAGACCTCGATGCCCTCCAGCAGCTCGGTGACGAGCGCGGCGACCGGCGACCGCTCCGACCGGGTCAGCGTCACGTGCGCGAACAGCGGGTGCCCCTTGAGCGCCTCGATGACGGCGGCGACGCCGTCGTGCCGGCCGACCCGCAGGTTGTCGCGCTGCGCGACGTCGTGCGTGAGGACCACGCGCGACGACTGCCCGATGCGGGACAGCACGGTGAGCAGCACGTTGCGCTCGAGCGACTGGGCCTCGTCGACGATGACGAACGCGTCGTGCAGCGACCGCCCGCGGATGTGCGTGAGCGGGAGCACCTCGAGGATGTCCCGGTCGAGCACCTCCTCGACGACCTCCTTGCTGACGAGCGCGCCGAGCGTGTCGAACACGGCCTGCGCCCAGGGGTTCATCTTCTCGGCCTCGCTGCCGGGCAGGTAGCCGAGGTCCTGGCCGCCGACCGCGTACAGCGGGCGGAACACCATGACCTTGCGGTGCTGCCGCCGCTCGAGCACGGCCTCCAGCCCGGCGCACAGCGCGAGCGCGGACTTGCCGGTGCCGGCGCGGCCGCCGAGCGAGACGATCCCGACCTCCTCGTCGAGCAGCAGGTCGATCGCGATCCGCTGCTCGGCGCTGCGACCGTGCACGCCGAACACGTCCTGGTCGCCCCGCACGAGCTGGATGTGCTTGTCGGCCGTGACGCGACCCAGCGCGGACCCGCGCGGGCTGTGCAGCACGAGGCCGGTGTGGCACGGCAGGTCGGTCGGGTCGGCGGGCGCACCCGCGGACTGGAACCCGGGGTCGATGTCGGCGAGCGCGACCGACTCGTGCTCCCACAGGTCGGTCATCTGCTGCTCGGTGAGGTCGAGCGCGTCCATGCCCGTCCACCCGGAGTCGACCGCGAGCTCGGCCCGGTACTCCTCGGCCCGCAGGCCCACCGCGGACGCCTTGACGCGCATCGGCAGGTCCTTGGACACGACCGTGACGTCGCGCCCCTCGGCCGCCAGGTTCGCCGCGACGGACAGGATCCGCGTGTCGTTGTCCCCGAGCCGGAACCCGGCGGGCAGCACCGCGGGGTCGGTGTGGTTGAGCTCGACGCGCAGCGTGCCGCCGAGGTCGCCGATCGGGAGGGGCGCGTCGAGGCGGCCGTGCTTGAGACGCAGGTCGTCGAGCATCCGCAGGGCGGACCGCGCGAAGTACCCGAGCTCGGCGTGGTGCCGCTTGCCCTCGAGCTCGGTGATCACGACGACGGGCAGGACCACGTCGTGCTCGGCGAATCGCAGGATGGCCTTGGGGTCGGACAGGAGCACGGACGTGTCGAGGACGTACGTGATACGTCCGTCGGCGGTGCTGGGGGTGTCGCTGGGGTTGTTGCTGGGGATTGCGTCCGTGACGTGCTGTGCCTTGCTGACCACGGCAGGCTCCCTCCGGCGCTAGCTGCGCCGCGTAGGGCGCCTCACGTCGGCAGTCCGCGCGTGCGGGCCGGGGGATCCGACGATCGGCGACGGGACGAGGGCGGTCGGCCCCTCCGGTGCGAAGGGCCGGGTCCGGCCCTCCCCCCGGAGCGGATGCTCCATGGGCTGGCCTCCCGGGGACGGCGGTCGCCGTCCTCTAGGCGGAACGTAACCCCGGCCTCCGACATGCCCGCGCAGACACGCGCAGTCGTCACGGGACGTTCACCTGGGTGATGCGCGGGGGTCGCACGGGTGCTCGGCGTGTCGTCGGCGAGTCGCGATCAGCCCGGGTTCAGCGACCCAGACGACGCTCGCGCGCCGCGTACGCGCGGCACGCCCGCAGGAAGTCGACGCGCCGGAAGTCCGGCCAGTACGCCTCGCAGAAGTAGAACTCGGAGTGCGCGCTCTGCCACAGCAGGAACCCGCCGAGCCGCTGCTCGCCGGACGTGCGGATCACGAGGTCGGGGTCGGGCTGGCCCTTGGTGTAGAGCCGCTCGGCGATGTGCTCCATGTCGAACTGCTCGGCGAGCTCGTCGAGGTCGGTGCCGGCCTCGGCGTGCTCGCGCAGGAACGACCGGACGGCGTCGGCGATCTCGCGGCGCCCCCCGTACCCGACCGCGACGTTGACGTGCAGCCCCACGACGTCCGCGGTGGCCTCCTGCGCGGCGCGCAGCGCCGACGACGTGTGCTCGGGCAGCAGCTCGAGCGCGCCCATGGGCTGCAGGCGCCAGCGCCGGGTGCCGGCGAGCGACCGGACGGCCGACTCGATGATCGCGAGCAGCGGCTCGAGCTCCTCGGGGGCCCGCTCGAGGTTGTCGGTGGACAGCATCCACAGGGTGACGACCTCGACGCCGATGTCCTCGCTCCACTCGAGCAGGTCGGCGATCTTGTCGGCCCCGCGCTGGTGCCCGGTCGCGGTGGACTCGCCGATGCTGCGCGCCCAGCGGCGGTTGCCGTCGAGGATGACCCCGACGTGGCGAGGCACCCGGTCCGCCGGGAGCGAGGCCGCCAGACGGCGTTCGTACAGCCCGTAGAGCGGGTGGGGCAGACGCACGCAGCGCTCCTCGTGACGGTCGGGGCGAGGTCCGGGAGGGTCGGACGAGGTTCACCGTACCGGCCACCGGCGAGCGTGTGGGCGGGTCGAGCAGCTCGTCCCCCTCCTGCCCGGCACCGCGGCAGGAGGACGCGCGCCGTCGCGCGCGGGAGTGTCGACACACCAGGTTACGGTGCCGTAACCTACGGTCTCGTAAGTTACGACCCTCCGACGAGACGAGCCCCTCTGTGAGTGCCTCCTCCGCGCCCCGCCCGACGTCGCCGACCGGATCCTCGTCGCTGCGCGAGGATGTCACCGTGAGCGTCTCGCGAGCCGTCGAGCAGGTGGCCGGGTCCGTCAAGCCCAAGCTGCGCGGCTGGATCCACGCGGGCGTCGCGCCGCTGGTCCTCGCGGCGTCGATCGTGCTCGTCGTCCTGTCCCCCACGCCCGCCGCCAAGTGGTCGACCGCGGTGTTCGGGCTCAGCGCCGTGATGCTGTTCGGCACGAGCGCGATCTACCACCGGGGGAAGTGGTCGCCGCGCGTCAGCGGCATCCTGCGCCGGCTCGACCACACCAACATCTTCCTCATCATCGCCGGCACCTACACGCCGCTCGCGGTGCTCCTGCTGCCCCCGCAGACCGCCAAGGTGCTGCTGATCGTCGTCTGGTCGGGCGCGCTCGTCGGGCTCCTGTCCCGGGTGTTCTGGCTCGGCGCGCCGCGCTGGCTCTACGTGCCGGTGTACGTCGCGCTCGGCTGGGTCGCCGTGTGGTTCCTGCCGGCGTTCTACCGCGGCAGCGGCCCCGAGGTGATCTGGCTCGTCGCCGCGGGCGGGCTCGCGTACACGCTCGGGGCGGTCGTCTACGGCCTCAAGCGGCCCAACCCGAGCCCGCGGTGGTTCGGGTTCCACGAGGTGTTCCACGCGCTCACCGTGCTGGCGTTCGCGTGCCACTACATCGCGGTGTCCATCGCGTCGTACGTGTACGCCTGAGTCCCCGGGCTCAGTCCTTCGGGACCACCCGGTAGCGCCGGTTCGCCAGCGACGGGTTGCGGTCCCGGACGGCCGCGAGCGCCTCGGCGTCGAGGTCGACGGTCCGCAGCCCGGGCTCGTCGTCCAGCTCCAGCCCGACGACGCCGTCCGGCCCGACGACGATCGAGCGACCGACCACGCCCTTGCCGGCCTGACCGACCGCGACGACGGCCGACGTGTTCTCGATCGCGCGGGCGATCGCGAGCGTCCGCCAGTGCATGGCCTTGTGCTCGCCGTCGGCCCACGCGGCCGGGACGACGAGCGTGTCGGCCCCCGCGTCGACCAGCCGCCGCGCCGACTCCGGGAACCGCAGGTCGTAGCAGGTCAGCACACCGAACCGGACCCCGGCGACGTCCATCACGAGCGGCGGGGCGTCGGCAGGGCCGGCCTCGAGACGGTCGGACTCGCGGTGGCCGAACGCGTCGTACAGGTGCACCTTGCGGTACACGCCGACGAGCTCGCCGGTGCCGTCGACCGCGACGACGGCGTTGACCGCGAGGTCGCCGGTCCCGGGCAGCACGGTGCCCGCGA
>JAEWCA010000588.1 GCA_023390875.1 Actinomycetes bacterium | reverse complement strand
CCGCCGCTGCTCGCGTCCGCCGACTCGAGCGGGCTGCCCACCGTCACGCCCGAGGAGCTCGTCGCCGCCGTGGCGTCCGCCGAGCCGCAGGCCCTGTCCGGGACCGTCGTCTACACGGCCCGGCTCGGGCTGCCGTCGCTCCCGTTCGGCCCCGAGACCGCCGACCCCGTCAACCTGCTCGACGGCAGCTCGACGCTGCGCGTCTGGACCGACGGCGCCGAGCGCAGCCGCGTCGCGCTGCTCGGCGACATGTCGGAGTTCTCCGTCGTGCACGACGGGCCCGAGGCGTGGACGTACGCGAGCTCGGACGACGCGGTCGTGCACTACACCGTGAGCGACGCCGACCGGGCGCGGTACGAGTCGATGAAGGGCGACGCCGCAGCGGGTCAGGTGCCCGGCGGCGCGGACCTGCCGACGCCCGCGGAGGCGGCCCGCCAGGTGCTCGACCGCGCCGAGCAGTTCTCGACGGTGTCGCTGGACGCCGAGAGCACGGTCGCCGGCCGCGGCGCCTACCAGCTCGTCGTCAAGCCCACGACGCCCGGCACGCTCGTCGCGCGCGTCGTCGTCGCGATCGACGCGAAGACGGACACCCCGCTGCGGGTGCAGGTGTGGAGCACGAAGGACGCGCAGACGCCCGCGCTCGAGGTCGGCTTCACGGACGTCACGTTCGCGACCCCGTCCGACTCGGTGCTCGCGTTCTCGACGCCCGCCGGTGCGACCGTGACGGACAAGGTCATCGCCCTGCCGACCGACGAGCAGATCGCGGCCGACCACGCCGCGGCCGCGTCCGGCAGCGAGCTCCCCGACGGTGTCACGGTCTCCGGCACCGGGTGGTCGACCGTCGTGCAGGCGACCGGTGTCGACGTCCCCGCACTCGTCGCGGGCGACCCGTCGGCGCTCGCCGACGCACCCAGCGGGCACCCGACGATCGGCTCGGAGAGCGCGCAGGGCCTGCTCGACCAGTTCGGGCCGCAGGACGGCGGCGGCCCGGCGAGCAAGTTCCAGGGCATCGACCCCGCGACCCTGTACGACTCGCTCACCACGAAGGTCCCGCAGGGGCACCTCATCAGCTCGGCGCTGCTGAGCGTGCTCATCACCGACGACGGCCGCGTGCTGGCCGGCGCGGTGCCGCCCGAGACGCTGCAGGCGATGGCGTGAGCACAGGCGTGCTCGACCCCGCACGGGTCGGCCAGGGGTCCGGTGACGACACCGGGCCCCTGGCCGTGCGCACCGACGGGCTGACGAAGCGGTTCCGGTCCGGCCAGGTGGCCGTCGACGGCCTCGCGCTGCGGGTGCCGCGCGGAGCCGTGTACGGGTTCCTCGGGCCCAACGGCTCCGGGAAGACCACGACGATCCGCATGCTGCTCGGGCTCGTGCGCCCGACGGGCGGGCAGGCGTGGCTGCTCGACCAGCCCATGCCCGACGCGGGCGCCGCGGTGCTGCCACGGGTCGGCGCGCTCGTCGAAGGGCCCGCGTTCCACCCGTACCTCAGCGGCCGCGCGAACCTCGACCGGTTGTCGGCGGTCGACGCCACGGCCGACCCGCGGACCGCAGACCGCCGCCGCGACGAGGCGCTCGAGCGCGTCGGGCTCGCCGCCGCGGCGGACAAGAAGTTCCGGCAGTACTCGCTCGGCATGAAGCAGCGGCTCGGCCTCGCGGCGGCGCTGCTGCAGCCCCGCGAGCTGCTCGTGCTCGACGAGCCGACCAACGGGCTCGACCCGCAGGGCACCCGCGAGGTGCGCCACCTCGTGCGCGAGCTCGCCGACGGCGGCACCACGGTGCTGGTGTCGTCACACCTGCTCGCCGAGATCGAGCAGGTCTGCACGCACGTCGGGATCATGAGCCGCGGCCACCTGGTGCTGCAGGGCGACCGGTCGGTGCTGGCCGCGCGCGGTCAGGCCCGGGTGTCGGTCACGACGACGACCGGGCACGTCGGCACCGCGGCCCGCGTGCTGCGCGGGCTCGGCCTCGACGAGCCCGTGGTCGACGGGCTCCGGCTCGACGCGCCCGTCGACGGCCTCGCGCCCGAGGACGTGTCGGCCGCGCTGGTGGGCGCCGGGGTGCCGCTCGTCGGGTTCGAGGTGCGGCGGCCCAGCCTCGAGCAGGTGTTCGTCGAGCTCACCGGGGAGGGTTTCGATGTCGCACGCTGAGGTCATGGTCCAGGCACCCGTGCAGGTCCGGGGGGCGTTCGGACGGCTGCTGCGCAGCGAGCTGCGGCTCGTGCTCGGCCGGCGCCGCAACCTCGTGCTGCTGAGCGGGCTCGCCGCGGTGCCGCTGCTGCTCGGGCTCGTGCTGTTCCTCACGCGGGACACCGACCTCGCCGGGCAGGGACCCGGCTTCGTCGGGAAGGTCACCGAGAACGGGATCTTCCTCGTCGTCGCGTCGATCTTCGTGTGCCTGCCGTTCCTGCTGCCGCTCACCATCGGGATCGCGTCCGGCGACGCGGTCGCGGGCGAGGCGTCGGCCGGGACGTTGCGGTACCTGCTCGTCGTGCCCGTCGCACGCACCCGGCTGCTCGTCGTCAAGGCGCTCGCGGCCCTCGCGTTCGCCGGCTCGGCGGTGCTGGCCATCGCCGTGGTGGGCCTGGTGACCGGTGCGGCGTTCTTCGGGCTGCACGACGTCGTCCTGCTCTCCGGCGACACCGTGCCGCTCGGCGTCGGCGCGGTGCGGATCGCGGGCGTCGTCGCGTACGTCGCGCTGTCCATGACCGGGCTGGTGGCGGTGGGGCTGTTCTACTCGACGCTCACCGAGGTGCCCGTCGGCGCCATGGCGGCGACCGTCGTCACCGCGATCGTCTCGGGCGTGCTCGACACCCTTCCGGCGCTGTCCGCGATCCACCCCGGGCTGCTCACGCACCACTGGCTCGACTTCGCGGAGTTCCTGCGCATCGAGCCCGACTGGCGGGTCGTCGCGGGCGCCCTGGCCGTGCAGGCGGCGTGGGTCGCGGTGTTCGCGACGCTCGCGTGGGCGCGGTTCACCACGGCGGACGTCTCGTCCTGACCCCGTCGGCATCCCGACCCGTCGGCCCCCCCCCCCCGGGGGGCCGCGGCGC
>JAEWCA010000531.1 GCA_023390875.1 Actinomycetes bacterium | reverse complement strand
GGCCGTGACGGCGAGGCGGTCAGCGTGCGGCGACGTCGACCGCGCGCGACCACGCGACCACGTCGTCGGGCAGCTCAGGGCTCGGCACCTCGCCGTCGGCCAGCAGCGCGACGACGTCCGTCGCGGCGACGCGCTCGCCACCACGCCCGAGGAAGCGACCCGCCACGACCCCGCGGGCGACGAGCTCGCCGCGACGCGTGAACGTCTGCTCGAGGTAGACGACGCGGGCGTCCCAGCCGAGCACGCGTGACGTGAGGTCGAACCGCTGCCACATCGTCAGCGAGCGGCGGTACTTGATCGTCGACGCCGCGACCACCGGGTACCAGGCCCGCCTGGCGAGCAGGTCGTAGGCGCCGAGGTCCGCGAGCAGGTTGCTGCGCCCGACGTCCATCATCTGCAGGTACACGCCGTTGTTGACGTGCCGGTAGAGGTCGAGGTCACCGAGGTGCACGCGCAGCCTCGTCACGGACGGGTCGAGCAGACCCTGCCCGGGGACGGCACGGCGGGGCCGGTACGTGGCGTGCGCGAGCTGGAGGGTGCGGATCACCCGTCGATGCTACTGACGAGCAACTGAGGTCTGCCTGAGACCAGGTCAGACGGGCGGCGCGGGGTCGTACTGGATACCCCGCCGCACGCCGCGGGCCATGTCGACCGACTCGAGCCGGGCGACGAGGTGCAGCGCCATGTCGATCCCCGCCGACACACCCGCCGACGTGATGACGTCGCCGTCGTCGACGAAGCGCGCCTCGGTGTCCGCCAGCACGCTCGGGTCGAACGTCGCGAGCTCGTCGAACGCCGCCCAGTGCGTCGTCGCGGGACGACCCGCGAGGAGCCCGGCCGCCGCGTAGACGAGCGCACCGGTGCAGACCGAGACGAGCAGCGGGGTCGTCGCCCGCATGCGCCGCACCCACTCGAGGTGCTCCGGGTCCGCCGCCAGCGCCCGCGTCCCCTGACCGCCGGGGTAGAGCAGCACGTGCAGCGGGCCGACGTCCTCCGCGCTGCGGTCCGGGACGAGGCACAGACCCTTCGCGCAGCGCACGCCGGCGCCGTCCGTGGAGAACGTCACGACCTCGGGCCGCAGGGCCGAGTGCTGCGCCCAGGAGCTGAGCACGTCGTACGGGCCGACCACGTCGAGCTCCTCGGCACCGTCGAACACGAACAGGCCGATCCGCATGTGGCTGCCCGTGTTCACTCAGTACCCCGGCAGCGCGAGCATCTGGTCGAGCGCGACGCGCGCCCAGTGGGCGTCGTCGGCGTCGACCACGATCCGGTTGACCACGCGACCCGCGACGAGCGACTCCAACGCCCACACGAGGTGCGGCAGGTCGATGCGGTTCATCGTCGAGCAGAAGCACACCGTCGAGTCCAGGTAGTGGATCTGCTTGTCGGGGTGCGCGTTCGCGAGCCGGCGCACGAGGTTGAGCTCCGTGCCGATCGCCCACGACGAGCCCGGCTCGGCCGCGTCGAGCGCGTTGATGATGTACTCCGTCGATCCGACCATGTCCGCCGCGTTGACGACCTCGTGCTGGCACTCGGGGTGCACGAGCACGGTCACGTCGGGCACGGCGGCGCGGATGTCCGCGACGTTGCGCGGCGAGAACCGCCCGTGCACGGAGCAGTGCCCGCGCCACAGGATCATCCGGGCGTCGCGGAGCTGCTGGGTCGTCAGACCGCCGCCGGGCTTGCGCGGGTCGAACACGACGCACGACTCGAGCGGCAGCCCGAGCAGCCGCACCGCGGTGTTGCGGCCCAGGTGCTGGTCGGGCATGAACAGCACCTTGCCGGTGCCGTCGAGGCCGCCGACCTGGTCGAACGCCCACCGCAGCGCCACGTGCGCGTTCGACGACGTGCACACGGTCCCGCCGTGCCGCCCGGTGAACGCCTTGATGGCGGCCGTGGAGTTCATGTAGGTCACCGGGACGGTGTGCTCCGCGACGCCCGCGTCGACGAGCACGTCCCACGCGTCCTCGACCTGGTCGATCGCGGCCATGTCGGCCATCGAGCACCCCGCGGCGAGGTCGGGGAGCACGACCTGCTGCGTGTCCGACGTGAGGATGTCCGCCGACTCGGCCATGAAGTGCACGCCGCAGAACACGACGAACTCCGCCTCGGGACGGGCCGCCGCCTCGCGCGCGAGCTTGAACGAGTCGCCCGTGACGTCGGCGAACCGGATGACCTCGTCGCGCTGGTAGTGGTGCCCGAGCACGAACGCCCGGTCGCCCAGGGCGGCACGTGCGACCCGCGCGCGCTCCACGAGGTCGGGGTCGCTGGCCGCCGGCAGGTCGCCGACGCACTCGACGCCACGTTCCGACGCGAGGTCGACGCCCCGTCCGAGGAGCAGGAGCGCGGACGGTGCGGGCTCGGTGAACGTCGCGGTCGTGGGAGTCGTCAGGCTCACGGGGACGATCCTCGCACACGGGGTCCGTCGAGGATCCTGCGGTGTCCACAGCGCGCCCACCGGCCGTCGCCGCACGTCGTGCCACGATGCACCGCGTGCACGTGCTCATCGCCCCCGACAGCTTCGGTTCGAGCCTGACCGCCGCGCAGGCCGCCGACACCGTCGCCGCCGCGTGGCGCGACGCCGCACCGGACGACGACGTGCGCACCTGCCCGCTTGCGGACGGCGGCCCGGGGTTCGTCGACACCCTGCACGCGACGCTCGGCGGCGAGCTCGTCCCCGTGACGGTCGGCGGCCCGCTCGGCGATCGGGCCCCCGCGGTGATGCTCGTCGTCGACGACAGCGCCGGGCGCACCGCCTACCTCGAGTCGGCGCACGCGGTCGGGCTCCCGCTCGTCCCCGTCGACCGTCGGGACCCGACGCGCACGACCTCCCACGGTGTCGGCGACCTCCTGCTCGCCGCACGCGAGACCGGTGCGACGCGTGTCGTCGTGGGGCTCGGTGGCTCGGCGACGAACGACGCCGGCGCCGGCATGCTCGCCGCGCTCGGGCTGCCCGCACGCTTCGACCAGGGCGGGGGAGCGCTCGCGGGGACCACCGCCGCGGACCTCGCGGGGCTGGCCGCCGTGCGCGACGCGTGGTCGGGCACCCAGCTCGTCGTCGCGACCGACGTCGACGTCCCGCTGCTCGGGCTGCACGGCGCCTCGGCCGGGTTCGCCCCGCAGAAGGGTGCGACACCCGCGCAGGCCCAGGACCTCGAGCGTGCGCTGGGTGATTTCGCGCACGCCGCCGTGGCCGCGCTCGCCGACCGGCTGCGCCCGGACCTGCTCTCGGGGTC
>JAEWCA010000529.1 GCA_023390875.1 Actinomycetes bacterium | reverse complement strand
GGTAGACCACGAGGTCGGGCTGCGCGCGCGCGAGCACCGCGGGCAGGTGGCGGCCGAGCGTCTCCAGGTACTCGGTGTCGCCGATGCCGTCGTCGAGCGGCACGTCCACGTCGGCGTCCACCCGGCCGCCGTCGGCGAGGTCGAGCCGCCCGACGCCGCCGCGCCGGTGCGGGCGGATCCGCACCGTCATCGCGTTGACGCGCACACCGACGCCGATGTTGTTGATGAGCCGCCGCAGCGCCTCGCCGCCGCCCAGGTCGAGCTGCGTGTCCATGAGGTGCGTGCCGACCTGCAGCACCGTCGCCTGGGCGCCGAGCGCGTGCAGCGCACCCGCCGCCTCCAGGCCGAGCAGGCCGCCGCCGAGGACCGCGCCGCGGACCGGACGTCGGAGGTCGGCCTGCAGCTTCTCGACGTACCCGCGCAGGGCGGCGACGTCGTCGATCGTGCGGTAGACGAACACCCCGGGCAGGTCGGCGCCCTCCGTCGGCGGCACCCACGCGTACGACCCGGTGGCGAGCACCAGGTGGTCGTAGGCGTACGAGCGGCCCGACGCGGCGGTCACCGTGCGCGCCTCGCGGTCGATCTCCGTGACCTTGTCGTCGCGCACCAGCTTGACCAGCGGGTCGTGCCACAGCGCGGCGTCGCCGAGCGCGAGGTCCTCGGGGTCCTTGCCGCTGAAGTAGCTCGTGAGGGCGACACGGTCGTAGGGCCGGCGCGGCTCCTCGGCGAGCACGGTGATCCGCCAGGTGCCGGCGGTGTCGCGGTCGCGGAGGGCTTCGACGAGCCGCTGGGCGACCATGCCGCCGCCGACGACGACGAGATGACGGGGATCCATGGGTGGCTCCGGTCAGTCGGGGGACGAGGGCAAGACCGACGGTAGGAACCCCGTGTTTCGCGCGGTGTCGCAGGTCCGTTACCCCGAAGGAACGATGTCCGCACATCCGGGGTGGCGGGCGTGTGAGTGTGGGCGGTCGCTGGCACGGTGGGGCCATGAGTGCTGTGGTCGCCCTGCTCAGGGCCGTGAACGTCGGTGGTCGGACCGTCAAGTCGGCGGAGCTTCGCTCGGTCGCGGAGTCGTTGGGGCACACCGAGGTGACGACCTACGTGAACAGCGGGAACCTCGTGCTCGTGCCCGCCGGAGGGGCGTCGCCGTCCGACGTCGCAGCCGGGTTGTCCGCGGCGTTCGCCTCCGAGCTCGGGTTCGACGTGCCGGTGATCGCGCGCAGCGCGACCGAGTGGGAGCTCGTCGTGCGGGCGCTCCCGTTCCCCGCGCAGGCGGAGTCCGACCCGTCGCACCTCGTCGTGCACTGCTGGGACGGCGTGCCCGACGTCGCGTCGATCCGCACGTTCGACGCGTCGGTCTACGGGAACGAGTCGGTGATCTGGCACGGGCGCGAGACGTACGCGTACTACCCGGACGGCATCGGACGGTCGAAGCTCACGCTGCCCGTGCTGTCCAAGGCCGCCGGCCGGGTCGGCACCGCCCGCAACTGGAGGACCGTGCTGGCCCTCCAGAAGCTCGTGCAGGAACGGTCCTGAAGAACGATGTCGCTGGGCGTGCCCTCTTTGGTTGGATCGGTCGCGTGACCGTCCTCAGCATCTCCTCCCTCGAGAAGTCCTACGGCACGGTGCGCGCGCTGCGGGACATGACGTTCGACGTGCGCGGTGGCGAGATCTTCGGGTTCGTCGGCTCGAACGGCGCCGGCAAGTCCACGACCATGCGGATCGCGGTCGGCGTGCTGTCCGCCGACGCGGGCACGGTCACGTGGGACGGCCGCGTCGTCGACCACGCCGTCCGCCGCCGCATCGGGTACATGCCCGAGGAGCGCGGCCTGTACCCGCGGATGAAGGTCGCCGACCAGCTCGTCTACCTGGCCCGCCTGCACGGCATGGACGCCGCGGCCGCGCGCCGGTCGATGGAGCGGTGGACCGAGACGCTCGGCGTCGCGGAGCGCCGCGGTGACGAGGTGCTCAAGCTGTCGCTCGGCAACCAGCAGCGCGTGCAGCTCGCCGCGGCGCTCGTCCACGACCCGGAGATCCTCGTGCTCGACGAGCCGTTCTCCGGGCTCGACCCCGTCGCGGTCGACGTCATGAGCGCGGTGCTGCGCGACCAGGCGTCGCGCGGTGTGCCTGTGCTGTTCTCGTCGCACCAGCTCGAGCTCGTCGAGCGGCTCTGCGACCGCGTGGGGATCGTGCGGTCCGGGTCGATGGTCGCCGTCGGCGGGATCGACGAGCTGCGGCAGACCGACGAGCGCGAGTGGGTGGTCGACGGGCCGCCGCCGTCGTTCGCGTCCGCCGTCCCGTCCGCGCGCGTGGTGTCGGCGGACGGTGCGCGGACCGTCGTCGCCGTCGGGTCGTCGGCTCCTGCGGACGTCGACCAGGACCTGCTGCGGGCCGCGCTCGCCGCGGGGCCGGTGCGCGAGTTCGCCCGCAAGCGGCCCACGCTCGTCGAGCTGTACCGGCACGTCGTCACGACCGAGGCCACCCCGGCCGCCGACCTCGAGGAGGTGTCGGCATGAGCGCCGGCGTCGGCCCGCTGCAGATCAGCTCGAGCGCCGCGATCCGCATGATCGCCGGCCGCGAGATCCGTTTCCGCCTGACGTCGAAGGCGTTCATCTGGACCACGGTCGCGCTCGTGGCCGCCGTGGTGCTCGGCGGTGTCGCCGCGGGGCTGCTCGCGGACCGGGCGACTCCCCCGCAGCAGGTCGGGCTCACGGCCGAGGCCGCCGGGGTCGCCGACCAGCTCGTCGCCACCGGCAAGGCCGTCGGCGTGCCCGTCGAGACGCAGGAGGTCGAGTCGGAGGCCGCCGGGCGGGACCTCGTGAAGTCCGGCGACCTCGACGCGCTCGTCACGTCGACGTCCCGCGAGCTCACGGTCGTCGTGAAGCAGAGCCTGGGCGACACCGGCTCGGCCGTGTTCGGCCCGCTCGCGCAGCAGCTCGCCCTCGGGTCGGCCGTGACCGACCTCGGCGGCGACCCCGCGTCCGTCGCGTCCGACATCGCGTCCGCCGAGCCGGTCGTCACGTCGCTCGAACCCGCACCGTCGGTCGACGGCGCGCAGATCATCGCCGGCTACATCGCCGGGATCCTGCTGTTCATCTCGCTCATGACCGCCGGGCAGCTCGTGGCGCAGGGCGTCGTCGAGGAGAAGTCCAGCCGCGTCGTCGAGCTGCTGCTCGCGACCGTGCGTCCGTGGCAGCTCATGGCCGGCAAGGTGCTCGGCATCGGCGTCATCGGGCTCATCCAGATCGTCGCCGTCGTCGGGTCCGGGGTCGCGACCGCGCTCGCGTTCGGGCTCGTCGACTCCTCGACCCTCAACCTCGGCGTCACAGCGGTCTGGGCCGTCCTGTGGTTCGCCATCGGGTTCGCGATGTACGCGCTGGTCCTCGCCGCGCTGGCCTCGCTCGTGTCCCGTCAGGAGGACGTCGGGTCCGTCATCTCGCCCGTCATCGGGCTCATGATCGTCCCGTACATCATCGGCATCAGCATCGCGCCGTGGGACCCGGACAACCCGCTCATCCGGTGGCTGTCGTACGTCCCGTTCTTCTCGCCGTTCCTCATGCCGATCCGCATCGCCCTCGACGCCGTCGCGCTGTGGGAGGTGCTGCTCGCCGCGGCCCTGTGCCTGGCCCTCATCCCGGTGCTGGTGTGGTTCGCGGGGCGCGTGTACTCGAACGCGGTCCTCCACTCGGGCGGCCGGATCAAGCTGAAGGACGCGCTGCGCGGCGCCCCGGTGTCGGCGACGGCGTCCTGACGCGCCGCCACGCCACGGCTACCGTGACGGCATGGCGACGCTCTTCACCAAGATCATCGACGGCGAGATCCCCGGCCGGTTCGTGTGGGCCGACGACGTGGCGGTCGCGTTCGCGACCATCGCGCCGATCACCGACGGGCACACGCTCGTCGTCCCGCGCGCGGAGGTCGTCCAGCTCACCGACGCGTCGGACGAGCTGCTCGCGCACCTGACGCGCGTCGCCAAGGTGATCGGGCAGGCGCAGCAGACCGCGTGGGACGCGCCGCGCGCGGCGCTGCTGGTCGCCGGGTTCGAGGTGCCGCACCTGCACCTGCACGTGCTGCCCGCGTGGGACGAGGCGAGCCTGTCGTTCCGGAACGCCCGGACGGACGTGCCAGCCGCCGACCTCGACGCCGCCGCCGAGCGGGTGCGGCAGGCGCTCCGGGACGCCGGGCACGGCGCGAACGTCCCCGCGGCGATCGGCTCCCCGGCCCTCTGATCCACACCATCGAGCGCACCTGGGTGAATCCCGCGTGAGCGACCCTCGCCGACCGCTACGGTGTGGCGACCTGCACGGGTGCCGTGCGCGGTGTCGCACCTGCGCGTGAGGCCTGACCGGCACGTCGACGTGCGGGAGCAGTCCCGAGACCCCAGGGGTGAGCGTGCTGATCTTCGTGGCCGTCGCCGGCATCGCGCTGGCGCTGCTGCTGCTGACCGTCGTCATCGGCGGCTTCCTGGACGGCGCGATCGACGCCGTCGGCATCGGCGACGGGGTCCTGTCGTCCGAGGTGGTGCTGTCGTTCCTGGCCACGTTCGGTCTGACGGGCGCGATCCTGCTCGGCACGACGGACGTCTCGATGATCGTGGCGGCCCTCGCGGGCGTCGGTGCGGGCGTCGTCGTCGGCGCCGGCGCGTCGGCCGTGACGCGGGGGCTGGCGAGCGCGCCGACCGCGCACCAGCTCTCCGCGGCCGACTACGTCGACCAGGTCGCCACCGTGACGACGTCGATCCCGGCGGACGGCATGGGCCAGGTGCACCTGGTCCTCGCCGGGCAGAGCACGTCGATCGCGGCGCGGGCGGCCGAGCCGATCGCGCACGGCTCGACGGTCCGCATCTCGACCGTGCTCGGTCCCGGCGTCGTCAAGGTCGTCCGCGAGGACTGACTCCGCGCAGCAACCCCCTCCCCCTGAGCCACCAAGGAGTTCCGTGTTCCTCGCAGACTCGCCCGTGCTGGGCATCCTCGGCCTCGCCCTCGTCGTCGTGGTCGTGGCCCTCGCGATCGCGAAGCGGTACCGCGTCGCCAAGCCGAACGAGGCGTTCATCGTCACCGGCCGGCGCGGGAAGACGTCGGGCGACCTGTCCGGGCAGAAGGTCGTCACCGGCGGTGGCGTGTTCGTGTTCCCGCTGGTCCAGCAGCTGTCCGTCCTCGACATGTCGTCGCGCCGCATCACCGTCGAGGTCAACGGGGCACCGTCGTCGCAGGGCATCGCGCTGAACGTGCGCGGGGTCGCGGCGATCAAGGTGAACAACGACGACGTCGCGATCCGCGCCGCCGCACAGCGCTTCGGTGCGCAGCAGGAGGAGATCGACAACTTCGTCACCAACGAGCTCTCGGGCGCGCTGCGGGCGATCGTCGGGCAGCTCACGGTCGAGCAGGTGATCCGGGACCGCGAGTCGTTCGCGCAGAAGGTCCTCGAGAACGTGACGACGTCGCTGTCCGAGCAGGGCCTCAAGCTCGACACGTTCCACATCCAGGAGGTCGGCGACCACGCCGGGACGTACATCCAGGACATGGGGCGTGCGTCCGCGGCCGAGATCCGCCGCCAGGCCGAGATCGCGGAGGCCGAGGCGCACCGGCTCTCGGAGCAGAAGCGCGTCGAGGTCGCCACCGAGGTCGCGAACTACCAGCGCGCCCTGCAGCTGCGCGAGTCCGAGATCAAGGCGGAGACGGACCGCGCGACCGCCCAGTCGGCCGCGGCCGGACCGCTCGAGGTCGCCGCCCGCCAGCAGGAGATCCTCACCCAGCAGGAGCTCGTCGCGCAGCGGCAGGCCGCGCTGACCGAGCGCGAGCTCGACACGACCGTCCGCCGCCCCGCGGACGCCGCGCGCTACCAGGCCGAGCAGGAGGCCGAGGCACGTCGGACGACCGCGATCAAGCAGGCCGAGGGCGCGCGGCTGGAGGCCGAGCAGCGCGCCGCCGGTGAGCTCGCGCTGCGCAAGGCGGCGGCCGAGGCGACGCGACTCGAGGGCGAGGCCCGTGCCGCGGCGACCCTCGCGGAGGGCACGGCCGACGCCGAGGCGCTGCAGAAGCGTGCCGCCGCCTACGCCCAGTTCAACTCGGCAGCCATCACGGACCGCCTCCTCGAGGTCCTGCCGCAGATCGCGCGTGAGCTCGCGGCGCCGATGGGCAACATCGACAGCCTCACGGTCCTGTCGACCGAGGGCGCGTCCGCGCTGCCGAAGTCGGTCGCGGACAACTTCACGCAGCTCCAGGAGATCGTCCGGGCCACCACCGGCCTCGACGTGACCCAGCTCGTCTCGCAGCTCGCATCTCCGGCGACCACTCCGGCGGTTGCCCCGGCGGCGGCCGCTCCGACGCACAACGGTCACGCAGCGTCGAACTGACGTCGCACCGCGGACGGCCCTCCCCGCCTGGAGAGGGCCGTTCCTCGTGGCGCACCCGGAATCGCCGCAGCCGGACGCGTCGTTGCTCAGCATGAGGGTGCAGGATCGGCCCGGACGACGAGCGCACACGAGCGGAGCGGGATGACACGGCGCACCTGGACGTGGCTGTCGGCGCTGGCCGGCCTGGCTGCGGGGCTGGTCACGGTCGGCGTGGGGTCGCTCGTGGCGATCTTCACCGGGCCGTCGTCGGACCCGCTCAACGCGGTGGGCGCGGCGTTCGTCGACGCGACGCCCGCGTGGCTCAAGGACTTCGCGACGTCGACGTTCGGCACGAACGACAAGGCGGTCCTGCGGCTCGGCGAGGTGCTCGTCGTCGCAGCGCTGTGCGCGCTCGCCGGCATCCTCGCGGCACGGAGGTGGGCGTGGGGCGCGACGCTCGTCGTCGTGCTCGGTGCCGTGGCGGCACTGGCGGCGACCGGGCGACCCGACGCAGGAGTGCTGGCGGGAGCGCCCAGCGTCATCGGGACCATCGCGGGGCTGCTGACACTCCGGGAGCTGGTCCGCCGGATCCCCGCGCCCGACGAGAAGGCGGCACGAACGGCTGCCACGCGCACCGGAGCGACGCGGCGCGGCTTCCTGCAGGCCGGGGCCGTCGCGGCGGGTGCCGGGTTCGTCGCGGTGCTCGTCGGGCGGGCGCTCACGGCCGCGACGCGGGGAGCGACGACCGCGCGGGCCGCGATCCGCCTTCCCGCCCCGACGACCACTGCCGCGCCCGTCCCGGCCGGGGTGCAGGTCGACGTCGACGGCGTGCAGCCGTGGGAGACGCCGCCGCCGGAGTTCTACCGGATCGACACCGCGCTCGTCGTCCCGCAGGTGGACCCGGCCACGTGGACGCTCAAGGTCCACGGCCTGGTCGACCACCCGTTCACGATGACGTGGGACGAGCTGCTCGCGAGCGACCTCGTCGAGGCGTGGGTGACGTTGTGCTGCGTGTCGAACCCCGTGGGCGGCGACCTCATCGGCAACCAGCGGTGGCTCGGGCTGCCGCTGCAGCAGGTCATGGCGCGCGCGCAGCCGCACGCCGACGCGGACATGGTCCTGTCGACGAGCGCGGACGGGTTCACCGCGTCGACGCCCCTCGAAGCCCTGACGGACGGGCGCGACGCGCTGCTCGCGGTCGGCATGGACGGCGAGCCGCTGCCCATCGAGCACGGGTTCCCCGTGCGGATGGTCGTGCCGGGGCTGTACGGGTACGTGTCCGCGACGAAGTGGGTCGTCGACCTCGAGGTCACGCGGTTCGCCGACGCGACGGCCTACTGGACGGACCGCGGCTGGTCCGAGCGGGGGCCCGTCAAGACGCAGTCCCGCATCGAGGTCCCCCGCACCGGATCGACCGTCGACGCCGGGGACGTCGTCGTCGCGGGGACGTCCTGGGCGCAGCACCGCGGGATCACCCGGGTGCAGGTGCGGGTCGACGACGGCGCGTGGAACGACGTGACGCTCGCGGCCGACGGGGGCATCGACTCGTGGCGGCAGTGGTCCTGGACCTGGGCCGACGCGCCGAGCGGCGACCACCGGCTGTACGTGCGGGCGTTCGACCCCGACGGCCCGCAGACCGGCGTGGTCCAGGGCGAGGTCCCCGACGGCGCGACCGGGTACGACGACGTCCGCGTGACGGTCCGCTGACGCGACGACGCGGCGGCACCCCCTGCTCGGGGTG
>JAEWCA010000486.1 GCA_023390875.1 Actinomycetes bacterium | reverse complement strand
TTGGTCGAGATCTCGACCGACAAGGTCGACACCGAGATCCCGTCGCCGTTCGCGGGCGTCCTGGAGCAGATCCTCGTCGGTGAGGACGAGACCGCCCAGGTCGGCGCCGTGCTCGGCGTCATCGGGGATGGCGCGGGCGCGGCAGGGGCCTCGGCCGGTGCGGCCGCGGCGCCGGACCCGACCCGAGCGAGCACGGCACCGACCTCGACCGTCTCGTCCTCCTGGACGAGGATCTGCTGGACCGTGCCGGCGAACGGCGACGGGATCTCGGTGTCGACCTTGTCGGTCGAGATCTCGAGCAGGGGCTCGTCGACCTCGACGGAGTCGCCGACGGCCTTGAGCCACCGGGTGACCGTGCCCTCGGTGACCGACTCGCCGAGCGCGGGCAGGGTGACCTGCTGGCCCTCGCCGCCGCCGGCGGCCGGGGTGGCTGCGGGCTGCTCGGCCGCGGGCTGCTCCGGGCTCGACTGCGGGGCGGCGGGCGCCTCCTCGTGCTCCTCGACCGACTGCGTCGCGGAGGCGTCCTCGGCGGCGGGCTCCTCGGCCGAGGCCTGCTGCTCGGCGGCGGGAGCGGACTCGGCCTGGGCGGGAGCGGCGCCGCCGCCCTCGCCCGAGCCGATGACGGCGAGCGTCGCGCCGACCTCGACCGTCTCGTCCTCCTGGACGAGGATCTGCTCGACGACGCCGGCGAACGGCGACGGGATCTCGGTGTCGACCTTGTCGGTCGAGATCTCGAGCAGGGGCTCGTCGACCTCGACGCGGTCGCCCACGTTCTTCAGCCAGCGGGTGACGGTGCCCTCGGTGACGGACTCACCGAGAGCGGGCAGCTGCACGTTGTCGGACATGACCGCGTGTCTCCTTCGATCGTGTGGTCAGTTGTGAGCGTGCAGCGGCTTGCCGGCGAGCGCCAGGTGTGCCTCGCCGAGCGCCTCGTTCTGCGTGGGGTGGGCGTGCACGAGGGCGGCCACGTCCTCCGGGTAGGCCTCCCAGTTCACGATGAGCTGGCCCTCGCCGATGAGCTCGCCGACGCGGTCGCCGATCATGTGCACACCGACGACGGGGCCGTCCTTCTGGCGCACGAGCTTGATGAAGCCGGCCGTGTCGAGGATCTTGCTCTTGCCGTTGCCGGCGAGGTTGTACTCGAGGACCTCGACGGCGTCCTCGCCGTGGACCTCCTTCGCGGCGGCCTCGGTGAGACCGACCGACGCGACCTCGGGGTGCGAGTAGGTGACGCGCGGGATGCCGGACTCGACGATCGCCGGGGGGTTGAGCCCGGCGATCTGCTCGGCGACGAAGATGCCCTGCGCGAACCCGCGGTGCGCGAGCTGCAGGCCCGGCACGATGTCGCCGACGGCGTAGATGTTCCCGACGCCCGTGTGGAGGCGCTCGTCGGTGATGACGAAGCCGCGGTCGAGCGTGACGCCCTGCTCCTCGTAGCCGAGGCCGCCGGTGCGCGGGCCGCGGCCGACGGCGACGAGCAGCACGTCGGCGTCGAACGTCTTGCCGTCCTCGAGCGAGACGTGGACGCCGTTGTCGTCCTGCGTCACGCCGGCGAAGCGGACGCCCAGGTTGAACGCGATGCCGCGCTTGCGGAACGCGCGCTCGAACGCCTTGGACAGGGCGACGTCCTCGTTCGGGACGAGGTGGGGGAGCGCCTCGATGATCGTGACGTCCGCGCCGAACGACTTCCACACGCTCGCGAACTCGGAGCCGATGACGCCGCCGCCGAGGATGATCGCGGACTTCGGCACCCAGTCGAGCTTGAGCGCCTGGTCGGACGTGATGACCCGGCCGCCGATCTCGAGGCCCGGCAGGGAGCGCGCGTACGAGCCGGTCGCGAGCACGATGTGCTGGCCGGTGTAACGGGTGCCGTCGACCTCGACGGTGTCGGGCCCGACGAGCCGGCCGGTGCCCTCGATGACGGTGATCTTGCGGGACTTGATGAGCCCCTGCAGACCCTTGTACAGGCCGCCGATCACGGTGTCCTTGTACTGGTTGACGCCGGCCATGTCGATGCCCTCGAGCGTGGTCTTCACGCCGAAGTGCGCGCCGTCGCGCGCGTTGTCCGCCAGCTCGGCGGCGTGCAGCAGCGCCTTGGTCGGGATGCACCCGTTGTGCAGGCAGGTGCCGCCGACCTTGTCGGCCTCGACGAGGGCCACGGACTTGCCCAGCTGTGCGGCACGGAGGGCAGCGGCGTAGCCGCCGCTCCCTGCGCCCAGGACGACGATGTCGAAAGCGGTGCCGGTGTCGGCCACGTGCAACTCCTCATACGCAGGCGTGTGGTCTCGAGCTCGCCGACCATCTTGTCATCCCGGCCGGGTCCGAACGACCGTGGCGACCTGCAGATCCGTGTGACCCTCGGAACAGTCGTCCCATGACTGGTGCTCGGGGCACCCGTCCGGGCGGGCGCCTCGGCGCTGACAGGCGGGGCGGCTACCCTCGACCGCCATGGGCCTGTTCTCGCGCCGACCTCGTCCGACGCCCACCGACGCGCCGAGCGACAAGGCGGCCAAGGACGCGACGATCGCGCACCTCACGGACTTCGTCGCGACCCGCGTCGGGGTCGAGGCGTACGTCGAGCCGCGCACGACGGCGGCCCCGATGACGGTGATGCTCGTCGCGACCGACGGCGAGTGGACGCGGCGCCGCGTGCCCGACGAGCGCGCCGCCGCACAGCTCGCCCGCGACCTCGACATCCCGGTGTACGACGTGCAGCGCGTCGGCTACCCGCAGCGCATGCGCGACTACAACTCGCGGCAGAAGATCCTGCGCAAGCGCGGCGTCGTCTGACGGTGGCACCGACTCCCAGGGCACGCACGACGACACCAGGGACGGCGACGGCCCGGCCCCGTCGCTGCGGGACCGGGC
>JAEWCA010000257.1 GCA_023390875.1 Actinomycetes bacterium | reverse complement strand
CCCCCCCCCCCGGCCGGGCCTCCTTGTGCGTCCAGCACCGGGGAAGTGTCCGGCACGCCGTCGCAGTAACAGGCGACTTTCGACCCACCGGCGGACGCGGCCCGTCGACGCGGATCAGGCCGACCGGCGCGGCGTCGGGAGCAGCAGCGACAGCGCCGCCGCGACGGCGGTGAAGGCCGTGGCCCACCAGAAGGCGGTGTCGAACGCGCCGGCCAGGGCCGTGAGCGAGGTCGCGCCGGCCGCGGCGCTCACGAGGATCACGGCCAGCACGGCGGTGCCGAACGAGCCGCCGACCTGCTGCGCGACGCGCGTGATGATGCTCGCGTGCGGCACCTCGTCGTGCTCGAGCCCGACGAACGCGCCGGTCATGAGCGGGATGAGCACGGCGCCGAGCCCGAACCCGCGCACGAGCAGCGTGCCCATGAGCACCCACGTGCTGGTGTGCTCGGTCGACAGCGCGAACGGCACGGTGGCGAGCGCGAGCACCGCGAACCCGCCGGCGGCGACCCACCGGCCGCCGATCGCGTCGGTGAGCCGCCCGGACAGGGTCCGGGACGCGAGCGCGCCGACGCCCTGCGGAACGAGCAGGAGGCCGGCGCCGAGCGCGTCCTCGCCGCGGACCTGCTGCCAGTAGAGGGGGAGCAGCAGCATCGCGCCGTACAGGGCGATGCCCGTGAGGAACAGCAGCACGGTCGACGTGCCGAGCGCGCGGTGCCGCAGCAGCCGGACGTCGATGAGCGCGCGGTCGCCGCGGCGGAGCGCCCAGACGGAGAACGCGGCGAGCAGGCCGAGGCCCGCGACGAGCGGGACGACGACACGGGCGTGGCCGAACCCGCCGAGCACGCCGACCTGCGTGAGGCCGAAGATCACGCCGACGATGCCGGGGGACACGAGCAGCACGCCGACCACGTCGAGCGGGACCCGCCGGGCGGGCATGTCGCGGGGGATGCGGCGCACGGCGAGCACGAGCCCGACCGCGCCGAGGGGCAGGTTGACGAGGAACAGCCACGGCCACGAGAGCTGGTGCAGGATCAGGCCGCCGACCACGGGGCCGAGGATCGGGCCGAGCGCGGCGGGTAGGCTGACGGTCGCCATGAGCCGGCCGAGGTTCCGGCCGCGCGCGGCCTGCATGAGGATCGTGGTCATCAGCGGCATGAGCACGCCGCCGCCGACGCCCTGCACCGCGCGGAAGGCGACGAGGCTGGTCGCGTCCCACGCGGCGGCGCACAGCGCCGAGCCGAGCAGGAACACGGACAGCCCCACGATCCAGAGCCGCTTGCTGCCGAGCCGCCCCTGCGCCCAGCCGGACAGCGGGATCGTCACGAACATCGCGAGCAGGTACGCGGTGCTGACCCACTGGATCGTCGAGACGCTCGCGTGCAGCGACGTGCCGAGCTCGTGCAGGCCGACGCTCACGATCGTGGTGTCGAGGATCACCGCGACGGCCCCGACGATGATCGCGGTCGCGAGGCGCTTGAGCTCGGGGTCGGTCGCGGCCGACGCGTGCTTGTCCGTCGCGATGCTCTGGGTCATGGATGCTCCTGAATAAGATGCGGGGCGGCTTCTTAACCGTGACCGTACGCCCGCGGCGTTAAGATGCGCAAGTGCATCTAGACGAGACCGACGAGGACGCCCCGAGGCGCCGCCGCGGCGCCGCGCTCGAGGAGGCGCTGCTCGAGGCCGCCTGGGCCGAGCTCGTCGAGCGGGGCTACGGCGCGTTCACGCTCGAGGCCGTCGCGCAGCGCGCCGGCACCAGCCGGCCCGTCATCGCGCGCCGCTGGGCGAGCAAGGCCGACCTCGTGCGGGCCGCCGCGGCACACGTGCTGTGGCGCGAGCGCATGGACGTCCCCGACACCGGGAACCTGCGCGACGACATCCTCGGGCTGCTCCGCGAGGCCAACGACAAGCGCGTCGACGCCACCGCCCTGCTCACCGCCCACCTCGCGGGCTACTTCCGGGAGACGGGGACCAACCCCGCCGAGTTCCGCTCGTCCACGATCGGCGGCCGCGTCACGTCGGTCGACGTCATCCTCGACCGCGCCGTCGCGCGCGGTGAGCTCAGCGGCGAGGGCCTGACGCCCCGCCGCCGCACGCTGGCCTTCGACCTGTTCCGCCACGAGGTGCTCATGCGGCTCGGACGCGTGCCCGACGAGGTCCTCCTGGAGATCGTCGACGACGTCTACCTGCCGCTCCTCGGGGTCGCGCCGCGCGCGAGGAGCTAGTCGAGCAGGACGATCTGCCCGTCGGCGGCGGTCCCGACGAGGTGCCGGCCCACCGGGTTCACGTCGGAGACACCGTCCGGGTACGGCGCGCGGAACGCCTCCCGCCCGCTCGCCGGGTCGTACGCCACGACGGCCCCCGCGGCGTCGGACCCGGTCGGCTCGTACGCGACGAGCACGTGCCGACCGTCCGTCATGACCATGCCGGCGGTGAGGTCGTCCTGCTCCGCGGAGCGCCACAGCACGTTGCCGGTGCGCCCGTCGAGAGCGACCGCGCCGTGCTCGGTCGTGACGACCACCCGCCCCCGCAGCACGAGCGCGAACACCGGCGCCTCGACGCCGGTCGACCACCGGGCGCCGCCGGCGCGGAGCTCCGTGCCGTGCACGGCCGTGCCGGTCGCGGTGAGCGCGACGCCGGCGAGGCTCCCGTCGTCGACGCCGACGTACAACGGGCCGCCCTCGACGACCACGTCGCCGTCCGGGTCCCCGTCGGCGGCGACGAACGTCGACCGCGTCATCTCGGAGCCGCCGGTGCTCATCGCGAGCCGGCCCGTCCGCGGGTCGACGCCGACGCGCCACGACTGCGCGGTGCTCTCGACGAGCCCCGACCGGACGACGTCGCCGTCGTCGGACAGCAGCACGACGGTCCGGTCGGGCCACGAGACGGAGACGACGTCACCGGCGCGCTCGAGGTCGACGCCCGGGCCGCGCTCCCCGGCTCCGCCCGAGCTCGTCGCGCCCTGCGCGTGGACCCAGCGGGAGTCGCCGGTGAGCATGTCGTAGCCCGTGACGACGGCACGGCCGCCCGTCTGCGCGCCGACCGCGACCAGCCCGCCCGGCAGGAGAGCCACGGACTCGCCGCCCGGTGCGGGCCACCGCCGCTCGACCGACCCGTCCGCCGCGGACAGCACGACGACCTCGGTGCGGGTCGTCGGGACCGCCTGCGACTCGCTGCCGTCCTCGGCGTAGACGCGCCCGCCGTCGGCGACGAGGCACACGACGTACGAGGCCGCAGCCGGGTCCGCGGCCGGGGGTGCGTCCGTCACGCACGCGGACGGCGACAGGACGAACGCCCCGCCGGCCAGCCGCGGGTCCGCGGGCAGCAGGGGTGCCGTCCAGCCGTCGACGCCGGCGCCTCCCACCCACAGGTAGCTCAGCGAGCCGTCCGCGCCGCGCAGCACCCGGCCCCCGGACGTCGTCGCGAGCGCGGCCAGCTCGTCACGCGGGACCTGCCGACCGACGACGAGCGTGCCGTCGACGGG
>JAEWCA010000441.1 GCA_023390875.1 Actinomycetes bacterium | reverse complement strand
GCGCCGGACCTCGACGCCGCCCTCGCCACGGCCGCCGCGCAGGCGCTCGCCACGGCGGCCGCCGCCGCGCTCGAGCCCGTCGCCGAGTACGTCCCGGTCAAGGACCTGTCGCCGACCCCGCTGGAGGACGTCGGCCAGCTGCGCACCGCGGCGGAGTCGTCGATCCGCGTGGACGTCGACCTGCTCGCCCAGCTCATGCGGCAGGTCGGCGAGCTCGTGCTGGCCCGCAACCGGCTGAGCCGGATCGCCGGCGCCGCGCAGGACGCCGACCTGGCCCGCTCCGCGCAGCAGATCAACCTCATCGCCTCGGAGCTGCAGGACGGCGTCATGCGCACGCGCATGCAGCCCATCGAGCACGTGTGGTCGAAGATGCCGCGCGTCGTGCGCGACCTCGCGGCGGCGTGCGGGCGCGAGGTCCGCCTGGAGCTGACCGGTGGGGACACCGAGCTCGACCGCGGCCTGCTGGAGGCGGTCAAGGACCCGCTGACGCACCTGGTGCGCAACGCCGTGGACCACGGCATCGAGTCGCCGGCCGACCGTGTGGCCAAGGGCAAGCCGTCGCAGGGCCTGCTGGAGCTGCGCGCGTCGCACGCGGGCGGCCAGGTGGTCGTCGAGGTGCGCGACGACGGCGCGGGCATCGACCCGGCGAAGGTCGCCGCGAAGGCCGTCGCGAAGGGTCTGCGGACCCCGGAGCAGGTCGCGGGCATGAGCACGGGCGACCTGCTGAACCTGCTCTTCCTGCCGGGCTTCTCGACGGCGGAGGCCGTGACGAACGTGTCCGGCCGCGGCGTCGGCATGGACGTGGTCCGCACGCGCGTCGAGGCGATCGGCGGCACGGTGGACGTCGAGTCGACCATCGGGGTCGGCACGGTGTGGCGGCTGCGGATCCCGCTGACGCTCGCGATCCTGCCGGCGCTCACGGTCGAGGTCGCGGGCGACGTGTACGCGGTGCCGCAGGTGCACGTGCTCGAGCTCGTCGCGCTCGACTCGGCGCGCTCGGAGTCGGCCATCGAGTACGTGCAGACGGCCCCGGTGTACCGCCTGCGCGGCGAGCTGCTCCAGCTCGTGTCGCTCGCCGAGGTGCTGGGCCTGGGCCGCGGTCAGGCGCTCGAGAGCGCGGACGGCGTGATCGTCGTGGTCGGCGCGGACGACAACCGGTTCGGGCTGCTCGTCGACCGGGTCCTCACCACCGAGGAGATCGTGGTGACGCCGCTCGCGTCGCAGCTCAAGCCCATCGGCATCTACTCGGGCACCACGGTGCTCGGCGACGGCGGTGTCGCGCTCATCCTCGACATCCAGGCGGTCGCGCGGCGCACGCTGCTCGAGGTCGAGCGCGGTCAGAGCGGCTCGCTGCTCAGTGCCGCGCAGGCGGCGGCGGCCGAGCAGGTCGAGGCGGACAAGCTGCTGGTCGCGGAGATCGGCGACGACCGCCGGGTCGCGATGCCGCTCGCGTCCGTCGCGCGCCTCGAGCACGTGCGGTCCGACGAGGTCGAGATGGTGGGCGGCCGCGAGGTCATCCAGTACCGCGGCACGATCCTGCCGCTCGCGCGGCTCGACCGGCTGCTCGGCGCCCGCGCGGACGGTGCCGACGAGATGCTCCTCGTCGTCTACACGCGGGGTCAGCGCAGCGTCGGCCTGGTGGTCGCGGAGATCGTCGACATCGTCGAGGACCAGACGGACCTGCACTCCGAGATCGACGACCGCGGCCTCATCGGCTCGACGGTCATCAACGGCCGCGTCACCGAGCTGCTCGACGTGCGCGCCGCGGTGCTCGCCGCCGACGACCAGTTCTACGACGACGCGATCGACGACGAGCGGGAGGTGGCCTGATGGCCCGGTACGTGACGTTCACCGTGGCGGACGGCCTGTACGGCGTCGACGTCCTGCGCGTCCAGGAGGCGCTGCGCGGGCACGAGCGCACGCGCGTGCCGCTCGCCCCGAAGGGCATCGCGGGCCTCGTGAACCTGCGCGGCCAGGTCGTCCTCACGGTCGACCTGCGTCCCCGACTGGGGCTGCCGCAGCTGGGCGAGGACGCCGACCCGATGATGGTCGTCGTCCAGGTCGCGGGGGAGCCCGTGAGCCTGCTGGTCGACGAGATCGGCGACGTCGTCGACGTGTCCGCCGACCGCGTCGAGAGCCCGCCGGACACGCTCGACCCCGAGCTGCGCACCCTCATCCGCGCCGCCTGCACGCTCGACGACCGGCTGCTGCTGGTCCTCGACGTCGACGAGGCGGCGTCCGCCGCGTGACCGACCCCGACCGCCGGCGGGCCCGTCCGCCGCGATCTCTCACACCTGCGTCCCGCCGACCGATCTGTACGACGACGGCGACGACCAGCACCTACCGAGGAGCCCGACGATGAGCAAGACCTCCCGCGAGAGCGGCGGCGGACGCCGGTTCGCCTTCGCGAACCTGGGTGTCCAGACGAAGATCCTGGCGCTGCTCGGCCTCATGGCGGTCGTCGCCGCCGGCTCCGGCGCGTTCGCGTACGTGTCGCTGAACCGGGCGTCCGCCGACGCGCGGAACTTGGCGGAGATCCAGAGCCACGTGTCGAGCGTGCGCAACGACATCGACACCGGCCAGCTCTACGCGCGCCTGATCGTCGCCCAGATCGCCGCGATCGACAACAAGTCGCTCGAGCAGCAGTGGATCAACAAGCAGACCGACAACGACGCGGCCATGGAGGAGTCGATGGCGGCCTACGCCAAGACGGACGCCGGGAAGTCGGAGACGTTCAAGGCGTTCGTCACGGACTACGAGCAGTGGCTCTCGATCCGCGACAAGTCGCTCCTGCCGCCCGCGCTCGACGACGACACGACCGCGTACAACGTCAACGTCAAGACGCTGAGCCAGCCGGTCATCGACCTCGTCAACGCGGACATCGAGAAGCTGCAGGGCGAGACGGACGCGAGCGTCGCGAAGGTCGCCGACGCCGCGACGGCCCGCTCGACCCAGGCGGGCCTGATCCTCGCCGGCATCATCGTCGCGGGCCTGCTCGTCTCCCTGTTCATGGGCTTCAAGACGTCGGCCGGCATCCGCAACTCGGTGTGGGGCGTGTGCCGCGCGCTCAACGCGATGGCGATCGGCGACTTCACGATGAGCGTGCCGAACACGTCGCGCGACGAGATGGGCCAGATGGCCGACGCGCTCGCGAAGGCGCAGCGCGGCGTCC
>JAEWCA010000359.1 GCA_023390875.1 Actinomycetes bacterium | reverse complement strand
GTCCTGCGCCGTCCGTCCTGCGCCGGGCCGACCTGCGCCGGGCCGACCTGCGCCGGTCCGACCTGCGCCGGCCGACCCACCTGACTCTGGGCCGACCCGGCCGACGAGACCACCATGGCCGCTCCCGACGCTCCGGGCAGCACCCATGGTGGTCTCGTCGCGTCCGGGGGCAGGCGGCGTCGTCCTGCCGAGGGCGGTGCCCGGTCGGCGGCGTCCCAGTGGGCGGCCGCTCGATCGGGTGCCCCGCACTTCCGACATCGTTACCCAAAGCCCTGAAACGGTTCAGAGGGCCGCGGGGCCGACATCGCACGGCCTACGGTCGCCCCGGCGCCGGGAAGCGCCATCCCGCACACCGTCGAGGGAGTTGTCATGTCCAGAGGACGAGGGCTCGTCGCCACCGCCTTGGCCGCCGGGCTGGTGGTCAGCGCCGCCGGTCTGATCGGTGCGTCCACCGCCTCGGCGGCCGTCGCGTGCCGCGTGACGTACACCGTGACCAACCAGTGGAGCACCGGCTTCGGCGCCGACGTGAAGATCGAGAACCTGGGCGACGCCGTCCAGGGCTGGCGTCTGACCTGGTCGTTCGGCGCGGGCCAGACGATCACGCAGGCGTGGAACGGCACGGCCGGCCAGTCCGGCGCGAGCGTCACGGTGGCCGACGCCGGCTACAACGGTGCGATCGCGTCGGGCGGCTCGACGAGCTTCGGGTTCAACGGGTCGTGGAACGGCAGCAGCAACCCGGTGCCGACGAGCTTCGCGCTCAACGGCACGACGTGCACGGGCACGGTCCCGACGACGAGCCCCACGACGACCCCGACGTCGACGCCCACCCCGACGGTCGAGCCGACGCCCACCACCACCCCCACGAGCCCGCCCCCGTCGGGCACCGCGTGGCAGGCCGAGAACCTCGACCGCGGCCTCATCAGCGTCCGCTCGGGCAGCAGCAACCTGGTCCAGTGGCGCCTGCTCGGCACCGAGCCGGCGGGCACGGGCTTCAACGTCTACCGCGGCGGCACCAAGATCGCGGGCCCGATCACGGGCTCCACCAACTACCTCGACAGCGGTGCCGCTGCCGACTCGAGCTACACGGTCCGGGCAGTCGTGAACGGCGCCGAGCAGGCGGCCTCCGCCGCGGCGCTCCGCTTCTCGAACGGCTACCTCGACGTCCCCATCCAGAAGCCCGGCAGCGCGTACACGGCGAACGACGCGAGCGTGGGCGACCTCGACGGCGACGGCGACCTCGACATCGTCCTCAAGTGGGACCCGACCAACGCGAAGGACAACTCGCAGTCCGGCGTCACCGACAACGTCTACGTCGACGGCTACCGGCTCGACGGCACCCGGCTGTGGCGCATCGACCTGGGCCGCAACATCCGCGCGGGCGCTCACTACACGCAGTTCCAGGTGTACGACTACGACGGCGACGGCTCGGCCGAGGTCGCGATGAAGACGGCCGACGCGACGAGGTCGGGCACGGGCCAGGTCATCGGCAACGCGAGCGCCGACTACCGGAACTCGTCGGGCTACGTCCTGTCCGGGCCCGAGTACTTCACGGTGTTCTCCGGGAAGACGGGCGCGATCCTCGCGACGACCGACTTCGTCCCGCCGCGCGGCACCGTCTCGAGCTGGGGCGACTCCTACGGCAACCGCGTCGACCGGTTCCTCGCCGGCACGGCCTACCTGGACGGGCAGCGGCCGTCGATCATCGAGGCCCGCGGCTACTACACGCGCACCGTCATCACGGCGTGGGACTGGCGCGACGGCAAGCTCACGCGACGGTGGACGTTCGACTCGAACGACTCGGGCAACAGCGCGTACGCCGGCCAGGGCAACCACGCGCTGATCACGGCCGACGTCGACGGCGACGGCCGCCAGGAGATCGTCTACGGCGCGATGGCGATCGACGAGTACGGCAAGAAGCTGTGGAACACGGGCACGGGTCACGGCGACGCCGCCCATCTCGGCGACCTCGTCCCGAGCCGTCCGGGCCTCGAGTACTTCAAGGTCACGGAGTCGACGAGCCAGCCGGACTCCTGGATGGCCGACGCGCGCACAGGCCAGATCCTGTGGAAGACGTCCGCGACGACGGACAACGGCCGCGGGGTGTCGGACGACATCTACGCGGGGAGCGCCGGTGCGGAGTCGTGGTCGTCGTCGGACTCCCAGCTGCGCGACACCACCGGGGCGACGATCGGCCGCAAGCCCGGCTCGACGAACTTCCTCGCCTGGTGGGACGCCGACACGACCCGTGAGCTGCTCGACGGCACGCACGTCGACAAGTACGGCACGGGCGGCGACACACGCCTCCTGACGGCGTCGGGCGTGCACTCGAACAACGGCACCAAGTCCACCCCGTCGCTGTCCGGGGACCTGTTCGGTGACTGGCGCGAGGAGGTGATCTGGCCGACGTCCGACGACTCCGCGCTGCGGATCTACGCGACGCCGACCCCCACCACGACCCGCCTGTGGACCCTGCTGCACGACCAGCAGTACCGCACCGCCATCGCCTGGCAGAACACGGCGTACAACCAGCCGCCGCACCCGGGTTTCGCGCTGGGCACGCCGTTCACGATGCCGGCCCAGCCGAACATCTACACCCGCTGACGGACCGCCCGTCCGATCCCCGGCCTCCTCCTCCCGCCGGCCGGGGACCGGACGAGCCCGACGCCGAGTTCGTGGCTTCCAGTCGAGTTCGTGACCTACAACCCACGAACTCGACGGAAAGCCACGAACTCGGCGGCGTGGAGTGGTGGGGTCGGCGGACCACCCTCTCGGGCCCGCCGGGTCGCGGGACCGGCCGGGCCGCCCGTCGGGCCGTCGGCCCGGACCGTCGAGTTCGTGGCTTCCAGCCGAGTTCGTCACCTACAACCCACGAACTCGACGGAAAGCCACGAAC
>JAEWCA010000297.1 GCA_023390875.1 Actinomycetes bacterium | reverse complement strand
CGTCGCGCCCTGCGCAGAGGCGTCGGCGCGACAGTCGAAGGCCCCGGTCCGTCGCGGCCGGGGCCTTCGAGGGCAGATGTCAGCGCGGCCGGCGCCGCAGAGTGGCGTCCGTGAGGGCCGGCGGGATCCAGCCCGCGTCGGCCGCGTTGAGCGTGGTGCCCGGCGCGACGATGGCGTCGATCTCGTCCAGGACGTCCGCCGGGAGGCGGGTGTCGAGCGCCGCGAGGGCCGAGTCGAGGTGCTCGGCGGTGCGCGGGCCGATGATCGCCGAGGTCACCGCCGGGTGCTCGAGGACGAACCCGAGCGCGAGCTGCACGAGCGTGAGCCCTGAAGCGTCGGCGAGCTTGGTCAGCGCCTGGACCGCCGACGCCTTCGCGACGTTCTCCGGGAGCGACGGGTCGTGCCGGCCGGGCTGGCGGGCGATCCGTGGCGACACCGGGGCGTCCGCCCCGACGGGACGGCCGGACAGCCACCCGCCCGCGAGCGGGCTCCACGGCAGGACGCCGAGGCCGTGCTCCAGCGCGAGCGGCAGGACCTCCCGCTCGACGCCGCGCGCGAGGATCGAGTACGGCGGCTGCTCGGTGACCGGCCGGACCAGGCGGCGGTCGCGGGCGACCCACTGCGCCTCGACGATCTGCGACCCGAGGAACGTCGACGTGCCGACGTAGCGGACCTTGCCTTGGTGGACCAGGTCGGACAGCGCCGACAGCGTCTCCTCGACGTCCGTGCCGGGCTCGGGCCGGTGCACCTGGTAGAGGTCGATGTGGTCCGTCTGCAGGCGGGTCAGCGACGCCTCGACCTCGCGGACGATCCAGCGGCGCGAGTTCCCGGCGTGGTTGACCTCGTCGGACAGCCGGCCGTGGAACTTCGTCGCGAGGACCACGTCGTCGCGCCGGCCGCGCAGGGCCTTGCCGACGATCGTCTCGGACTCGCCGCGCGAGTAGACGTCCGCGGTGTCGACGATGTTGATCCCCGCGTCGAGCGCGCGGTGGATCACCGCGATCGACGACTCGTGGTCCGTGTTGCCCCAGGCGCCGAAGTTCATCGTGCCGAGCGTGAGCGGGGTGACCTGCACGCCGGTGCGGCCGAGCGGGCGGTACGTGGTCATGCGTGGGCTCCTTCGGTGAGGGTGCGGGCGGCGGTCCAGCGGTTCTCGGGGACGGCGAGCCCGTAGTGCTCGCGCAGCGTGGTGCCGGTGTACTCGGCGCGGAACAGCTCGCGCTCGACGAGGATCGGCACGACCTGGTCGACGAAGTCGTCCAGCCCCGACGGCAGGACCGCGGGCATGATGTTGAAGCCGTCGGCCGCGCCGTGGTCGTACCAGTCCTGGATCGCGTCGGCGACCTGCTCGGCCGTCCCGGAGAACGTGCGGTGGCCGCGCCCGCCGCCGAGCCGGCCGATGAGCTGGCGGACCGTGAGGTGCTCGCGCCGCGCCAGGTTGACGATGAGCGTGTACCGGGACTTCGCGCCCTCGATCTCGTCCTCCGACGGCAGGTCGGCGGGCAGCTCACGGTCGAGCGGCAGGTCGTCCGGGTCGACGCGGAGCGTCTTCGCGAGCTGCACGCGCGCGTACTCGGGCTTGATGAGCCGGTCGAGCTCGTCCTCCTTCTCGCGGGCCTCGGCCTCGGTCGCGCCGATCACCGGGACGATGCCGGGCAGCACCAGGACGGTCGCGGGGTCGCGGCCCCACTCGACGGCCCGCCGCTTGAGGTCGGCGTAGAACTCCTGCGCGTCGGCGAGCGTCTGCTGCGCGGTGAACACCGCCTCCGCGTACCGGGCGGCGAAGTCCTTGCCGTCGTCGGACGAGCCCGCCTGCACGAGCAGCGGACGGCCCTGCGGGGAGCGCGGCGTGGTGAGCGCGCCTGCGACCGAGAAGTGCTCGCCGACGTGCTCGATCGGGTGCACCTTGGACGCGTCGCCCCACACGCCCTCGGCCTTGTCGCCGACCTCCGCGTCCGCCTCCCACGAGTCCCAGAGCTTGAGGGACACCTCGAGGAACTCCGCGGCCCGCTCGTAGCGCTCGCGGTGCGACGGCTGGTCCGCGAGCCCGAAGTTGCGGGCGGCGTCGCCGAACGCGGTCGTCACGATGTTCCACCCGGCCCGGCCGCCGCTGATGTGGTCGACCGACGCGAACCGGCGCGCCAGGTTGTACGGGTCGTTGTACGTGGTCGACGCGGTCGCGATGAGGCCGATCCGGCTGGTCACGGCCGCGATGGCCGCCAGGACGACCGTCGGCTCGAGGGTCCCCGACGGGCGCCGACCGACGTCGCGCGACTGCGCCGGGCCGTCGGCGAAGAAGATCGAGTCGAGATGCCCCCGCTCGGCCGTCTGCGCCAGGCGCTGCAGGAACGCGATGTTCGTCGAGACGGACGACGGGTCGCTCTCGGGGAGCCGCCACGACGCCTCGTGGTGGCCCGAGCTCATGAGGAACGCGTTGAGGTGGAGCTGTCCGGGTCGGTGGGTCATCACTCGGTCCCTTCGGTGGGTGGAACGCCCAGCGCGGCGAGCAGGCGCGCGCGCAGGGCGGCGAACCGGGGGTCGGCGGCGGACCGCGTGCCCTCCAGGTCCACGGGCAGGTGCAGGCTGATACGGCCGGAGTCGAGCACCACGACGCGGTCGGCGAGCGCGATCGCCTCGTCGACGTCGTGCGTCACGAGCAGCACGGCCGGACGGTGCCGGGCGCACAGCTCGCGCAGGAGCGTGTGCATCCGGATGCGGGTGAGGGCGTCGAGCGCCCCGAACGGCTCGTCGGCCAGCAGCAGCTGCGGCTCGCGGACCAGCGAGCGGGCCAGCGACACGCGCTGCTGCTCGCCGCCCGACAGCTCGGTGGGCCAGGCGCGCTCGCGGCCGGCCAGGCCGACCTCCGCGAGCCGCTCGCGGCCCAGGTCGTCCGCGTGCCGCAGGCCGAGCGTCACGTTGTCGAGCACCCGGGCCCAGGGCAGCAGCCGCGAGTCCTGGAACACCACGGACACCCGCTCGGGCACGTCCACGGTTCCGGAGCCCGTGACGTCGTGGTCGAGCCCGGCGAGCGCGCGCAGCAGCGTGCTCTTGCCAGAGCCGCTGCGCCCGAGGATCGCGACGAACTCGCCCTGCCGGATCGTCAGGTCGACGCCCAGCAGCACCGGCGTCTCACCGTCCGGCTTGGTGGGGACCCCGTACGTGCGGACGAGGTCCTGGACGACGACGGCCGGGGGCGCGTCGTCGAGCGTGAGCGCGAGGTCCGTGGTGACGGTGTCGACCGCGTCGGCCACGGCCGCCGCCGTCAGTCCGCCAGGGTGCGCCGCCACGACAGGGCCCTCCTCTGCACGAGCCGGACCACCGCGTCGGAGCCGTAGCCGAGGATCCCGTACAGCACGAGGCCGACGACGATGATCTCCGTCTGCCCGTACGTGCGCGCGAGCTCCATCATGTAGCCGATCCCGGCGGTGCCGTTGATCTGCTCGACGACGACGAGCGACAGCCACGCGGCCGTCACCGCGAACCGCAGGCCCAGCAGGAATCCGGGCAGGGCCCCTGGCAGGATCACGCGCGTCACGAACCCCCACCGCGACAGGCCCACGGTCTCGGCGAGCTCGACGTACCGCGCGTCGATGGTCCGCAGCCCGTTGTGGGTGTGGATGTACACCGGCACCGCGACGCCGAGCGTGATCGTCACGACCTTCATGGGCTCACCGATGCCGAGCCACAGGATGAGCAGCGGCAGCAGCGCGAGGCTCGGGATCGCCCGCTTGACCTGCACGGGGCCGTCGATGAACGCCTCGCCGAGCCGGCTCAGCCCCGACACGAGCGCGAGGGCCGTCCCGACGGCGACCCCGATGGCCAGGCCGAGGAACGCGCGCTGCGCGGACACCAGCAGGTTCGTCTGGAGCCGTCCGTCGGCGATCAGGTCGCCCGCGGTCGTCACGACGGTCCACGGTGCGCTGAGCGTCCGGGTGTCGATGAGACCGGTGAGGCTGCCGACCGACCACACGACCAGCAGGGTGAGCAGCCCGATCGCCGCGCCGCCGCGGATCGGGCGGCCGGGTCCGAGCCGCCGGGCGGTGCGCCGCCGGAGCGGTGCCGCCGCGGCCCGGGTGGGCGCGTGGTGTGCGCGGGGGAGCGTCAGCGTCGACATCAGGGGTTCGCCTTCCGGTAGGCGTCCGCGGCCTGCGCGATGACGGGCGCGAACCGCTGGTCCCAGATGTCCTGCGCGGGGAAGGCGTCGTTGCCGGTGGCCTTCGCGAGCAGGTCGATCGTCTCCTGGTGCCGGGCGATCGGCTCGGTGCAGTCGGCGGGCAGGTCCGGCGTGCCGGCGTGGTCGACGAGGTACTGCGCGTCCTTCTCGGTGAGTCCCTGGTCCTTGACGTAGTAGCCGTCGCGCCACTCGTCGGGGTGGTCCGCGACCCACAGCTTCGCCTGCGCCCACACCCGGACGTACTCGCGCAGCGCCGCGGCCTTCGCGGGGTCGTCGAGGACGCTCGTCGGCGCGTACAGGTCGCTCGGGTCGTCGCGCAGCCCGTGCTTCACGGTGTGCGCGCCGTCCTTGCCGTACTGCTCGACGTACCGGGCGACCTGCGCACCGCCGATGGGTGCCACGTCGACCTCCTTCGCCGCAAGCGCCGTCGGGTACACGTCGCCCGTGCTGGGCAGCTCCACGAGCGTGACGTCGTCCTCGGTGAGCCCGGCCTTCTTGAGCGCGCGCAGCACGAGGGCGCCCTGCGCCTGCCCCGGGCTGTACGCGATCTTCTTGCCGCGGAAGTCGGCGAGCGTCTTCACGTCCTCCAGGCCGGGGCGGACACCGAACTCGTAGATCGGGTTCTCCTGCCAGTCCTCGCGGTACGACGCGGCGACGATCTTCACGTCGAGCCCCGTCCACGTGGCGTGGATCGGCGGGATGTCCGCGACGGCACCCACGTCGAGCGCGTTCGCCCGGAACGCCTCCGTGGTCGCCGGCCCGCCCGACACGTTGGCCCACTGCAGGTCGAAGTCGACCTTGCTGTCGATCTCGTCGCCCGCGAGCGCGACCGCCTTCTGCGTGGTCGGGTCGCCGACCACGAGCGTCGTGC
>JAEWCA010000284.1 GCA_023390875.1 Actinomycetes bacterium | reverse complement strand
CGACCGCCCGGTGGCTCACCGCGCCCGGGCCGCCGAGGAGCAGCAGGTCGGTGGCGGCCCGGACGACGAGCGCGGCGCGGGCCTCGCCCCGTGCACGACGCGCGGGCATCAGTGGCCCGACCCGGACAGGTTGAGGCCGACCACGCCGGCGATGATCAGCACGATCGAGCCGACGCGCAGCAGCGTGACGGGCTCGTCGAGCCAGATCATGGCGAGCACGGCCGTGGTGACGGCGCCGACGCCGACCCACACCGCGTAGCCGGTGCCGACGGGCAGCGTGCGCAGCGCGTAGGCGAGCCCGCCCATGCTCAGGACGAGCAGGACGACGAAGACGATGCTGGGGACGAGCTTGCTGAAGCCGTCGGAGGACTTGAGCGCGAGCGCCCAGCCGGCCTCGAGCAGGCCGGAGACGACGAGGACGAGCCATGCCATGGGGAAGCACCTCCGTGCGGACCGACGGGCTCCCGGTGCCGTCACGGGACCCCGTCGCGGACGCGCACCGGGTGGCCGCCCCGCCGTCGCACGCGCCGTTTCTGGTACGACCGTACCAGAAACCGGTCGATGAGGACAGGCCCGCGTAGGGTGACGGCCGTGAGCGCACTCCCCGCGACCGTGTCCGACACCTTCGACCCGAACCGCTGGCGCACCGTCGGCGGGTTCGAGGACCTCACGGACCTCACGTACCACCGCGCCGTCGACCGGACCGGCGACGCCGAGCGCGACCTGCCCGCCGTGCGCGTCGCGTTCGACCGGCCCGAGGTCCGCAACGCGTTCCGCCCGCACACGGTCGACGAGCTCTACCGCGTGCTCGACCACGCCCGCACGAGCTCCGACGTCGGCACCGTGCTGCTCACCGGCAACGGCCCCTCCCCCAAGGACGGCGTCTGGGCGTTCTGCTCGGGCGGCGACCAGCGCATCCGCGGCCGCGACGGCTACCGCTACGCCGACGGCGACACCGCCGCGCACGTCGACCCGGCCCGCGCCGGACGGCTGCACATCCTCGAGGTCCAGCGGCTCATGCGGACCATGCCCAAGGTCGTCGTCGCGCTGGTCAACGGCTGGGCCGCCGGCGGCGGGCACTCGCTGCACGTCGTCGCCGACCTCACGATCGCGAGCCGCGAGCACGCCCGGTTCATGCAGACGGACGCGAACGTCGGCTCGTTCGACGGCGGCTACGGGTCCGCCCTGCTCGCCCGGCAGATCGGCCAGAAGCGGGCCCGCGAGATCTTCTTCCTCGCCCGCGAGTACTCCGCGGAGCAGGCCTGCGCGTGGGGCGCCGTCAACGACGTCGTCGCGCACGACGAGATCGAGGAGGCCGGCCTCGAGTACGCGCGGATCATCGCGTCGAAGTCGCCGCAGGCCGTGCGCATGCTCAAGTTCGCGTTCAACCTCGCGGACGACGGGCTCGCCGGCCAGCAGGTGTTCGCCGGCGAGGCGACGAGGCTCGCGTACATGACCGACGAGGCCGTCGAGGGGCGCGACGCGTTCCTCGAGCGCCGCGAGCCCGACTGGTCCGGCTTCCCGTACGCGTACTGACGTCGCGCCGAGGGCGCGGCTCGTCGCGCGGACGGGTGCGGCTCGTTGCGCCGTCGTCGCGCCGTCGTCGCGCCGTCGTCGCGCTCCGGGGAAAGCCCGCCGGCCGCCCGTCAGGTCGTGGCCAGCGCCCAGGTGGCGAGGTCGACGAACGTGCCGGCGACCCAGGCCACGCCGACCAGCAGGCCGACGAGGACGACGGTCGCCGCCACGACCGCGCCCAGCGACCGCACGTCGTGCTCGACCGGTGTGCCGTGGTGCTCCGAGGTGTGCATGCGACCAGGCTCGCCCGCGGGCCGGCCCGGCCGCGTCGGCCCTCCGTCGCGGTTCACGGCCGACCGGTCATCCCCGTGGTGGCCCCGCGGGACGACGACGTCCACCCGCGGGCGGACCCCGTGCCGCCGCTGGGCCTGCGCGCAGGACGTCAGCCGAGCGTGAGCGACCCGCTCCCGGCGGGCACCAGCTCGACCCAGGTGTTGCCGGGGGCCAGCTCCGCGGGCCGCCCGTCGGGCAGGAAGAGCCGCATGGGTGCGTCCTGCGAGTCCTTCTGCCACCGCACCGCGAGCACCTTGCCGCCGGTCGCGACGGTCGCGTCGCCGGACCCGATCAAGGTGTAGGTCGGCACGGGAGCACCGCCCTGCGCGCCGAACTCCGTGTTCGGGTGGTCCGCGACGACCGAGACGACGTTGACCGCCGCGAGCCGGGTGCCGCTGCGGGCGGTCGCGGGGACCGACCCCTCCGAGCGCAGCCACGTGCCGCTGGCGCCGTCCCAGGTCCACGACGGGTTGGACGCCGCCGACAGGTGGAAGGACAACGTCCCCGCAGGGGTGCCCGCGACCACGGCGGCGGCCCGGTCGGCGGACCGGGCGAACAGGAACTGCTCGCCGGGCGCGGCCTGGTGGTCGGCGTCGGCCTGGTCCCAGAACGTCTGCGGCGTGCCGTACACGTTGTGCGGGGCCGCACGGTCCTTGGTGCGGTACATGCCCGGTGCGCCCGCGTCGTGGCTGATCATCTGCACGCCGCTCGCCTCGACGAGCGCCAGGATCCCCGGCTGGCCGCCCGAGAACGCGAGCAGGCCGTGCATGGGCGCGAGGATCACGGGGTCCATGGGACGGACGGACCGGATGGGACCGACCTCGGCGGGCACCTGCGAGTGGAACACGGCGATGAACCGCGACACGTCGAACTCGACGATCGTCTCCCACACCACGTCGGCCTGCTCGAGGCCGGTCTGCGGGCGGGCGACCGCGGTGTTCTCGATCTTCACCGCGAGCGCGGCGCGTGCCGCGGGCTCGCCCGGGACCCCGGTGAGCGGCCAGGTGGGCGGGACGTCGGGCGTCGGCGCCCCCGCCTTGTCGACCGACGTGGTGGCGCGCGCCGTGACGTCGGTGGGTGTCGGCTCCGCCGAGCCGCCCGACGAGCACGCGGCCAGCGCGAGCACGGTCCCCGCGACGAGGACCCCGGCCGCCCGCCGTGCCGTCTGCCGTGCCGTCTGTCGTGCCGCGCGCGCCGGCCGCCCGACCCGGACGCCTGCGAACCCGGTCCGTCGCGTCATGTGAGCTCCCCCGCTCGTCGTCCTGACGCGACCAGGGTGCCACGGGGGTGTCGCCGGGAGCGGACGCGCGCCGCGCGCGTCGGGGCGTCAGCGCGTCGTGACGCCGCCGCTGCCGGAGGGCACGAGCTCGACCCACGTGGTCCCGGGGGCGAGCGACACCGGCGCGCCGTCGGCCGTGGTCAGCACGACCGGCGCGTCCTGCGCGGACTTCGACCACCGCACGGCCAGCGTCTTGCCGCCCGACGCGACGAGCCCGTCGCCGGAGCCGTCGAGCACCGTCTCCGGCACCGGGTTCCCGGCAGGGTCCGTCGTCCCCGAGCTGACGAGCTGGACGTGCAGCGTCACGACGTTCGACGCGGCCAGCCGGGCGCCCGACCGCGCGGTCGCCGGCTTGCTGCCCTCGGACCGCAGCCACGTCCCCGAGCCGGCGTCCCAGGACCACTGCGGGTGCGAGTAGCCGGACATCCGGACGTCGACCACGGCCGCCGGGGCGCCGGACAGCGTCGCGGTCGCCTGCTCGGGCTGCCGGGCGAGCGTGAACTGCGCGGGCGGCGCGGCGCTATGCGCTCCGTCGGCCTGGCCCCACATCGTCTCCGGCGTGCCGTACACGTTGTGCGGTGCGGGAGCGACGCCCTTCTTGCGGAAGAAGCCGGCAGCGCCCTTGTCCTGGCTGAGGATCTGCAGGCCCGACGCGGAGAGCGCCTGGACGAACTTCGGCTGACCGCCCGAGAACGCGATGAGGCCGTGCAGCGGCGACGCGATCGCGGGGTCCATCGGACGCACCGACCGGATGGGGCCGATCTCGGCGGGCACCTGCGAGTGGAACACCGCGACGAACCGCGTGATGCCGCCCTCGACGACCTCCTCCCACACCAGGTCCGCCTGCTCGAGCCCGGTCTGCGGACGCGCCTCGCCCGAGTTCTCGATCTTCACCGCGAGCGCGGGCCGCACGGGCACGTCCTGCGCGGCGACGCCGGTCAGCGGCCAGCGCGGCTGCACGACCGGCGTGGGGGCCGCCGCCTTGGCCGGGTCGATCTGCGGAGCCTGCGTCACGGGTGCCGGCACCGTCGGCTCGTCGCTCGCCTCGGCGCCGCACGCGGCGAGCGCCAGGACGGCGAGGGACGTCAGCGCGGCGACGCGGGACAGACGCCGGGACGCGCCGGGTCGGGCAGAGGGCACAGCGAGCTCCTTCGGGGGGTCGGACCGCGCGTCACTCTACGGGGCGCGGGACGGTCCACCGGGCAGGACGGCACCCCCGTGCGCGGGTGAGACGTGCCCGGGGCAGGTGTGGGCTGCACCTACGCTGGGCGGGTGAAACGCCCCCTGCTCGACGTCCCGGCCCGGCCGGACGCCCTGCTGGCGGCGCTGCGCGCGGCGCTCGACGGCACCGGGC
>JAEWCA010000279.1 GCA_023390875.1 Actinomycetes bacterium | reverse complement strand
TGGCGGCCCCGACCGCCATGGTCACGGAGGTGGCGCGACGACGGGTCGTGCGCGCACGGGAGTGCGACATTCATGCCCCCTGGATTCGGTTGTGTGCAGGAAAATCTGCGGGGCGAACGTATCGGCGGCCTCGTTCCGGGGACAAGCCTTGTGCTGGGCACAATGGCGCTGCTATGCGTCCCGGCGTGTCGCAGGAAACGCCGGGACCAGCGCCGCAACGGCCAGATGAATTGGCGGCGACAATGGCAAGTTTCAACGAAATTGCTGGACGGCGGTCCAGAAAACCGGACTCACTCGCGCCACAGCAGAAGAGCCTCGCCCTGCCCTCCCCCGCCGCACAGCGCGACGGCGGCGCGGCCGCGTCCTCGGCGGGCGAGCTCGGTCGCGGCATGCCCCGCCAGCCGGGCCCCGGACGCCCCGATCGGGTGCCCGAGCGCGATGGCACCACCGTGGACGTTGGTCCGCTCGAGCGGGAGGTCGAGGTCGGCGAGGGACTGCACGACGACCGACCCGAACGCCTCGTTGATCTCCACGAGGTCGAGGTCGGACGGCGACCACCCGGACCGCTTGAGCGCGGCCGTGATCGCGGCCGACGGCTGGGAGTGCAGCGACGTGTCCGGCCCTGCGACCTGCCCGGACGCCCCCACGGACGCGAGCCAGGACAGCCCCCGCGCCTCGGCGACCTCGCGCGCGGCGACGACGACGGCCGCCGCTCCGTCGGTCAGGGGCGACGCGTTGCCGGCCGTGATGGTCCCGTCGGCGGTGAACGCCGGACGCAGGGCAGCGAGCGACTCGACGGACGTGTCGGGCCGGATGCCCTCGTCGGCGTCGACGCGGACGGGCGCTCCCCGCCGCTGCGGCACGTCGACCGGGACGATCTCGGCGGCGAACACGCCCGACTCGACGGCGGCCGCGGCCCGTCGGTGGCTCGCCGCCGCGACCTCGTCCTGCTCGCGCCGGCCGATCCCCAGCGACGCGTTGCCGCGCTCGGTCGACGCGCCCATCGACTCGTGGTCGAACGCGTCCGTGAGCCCGTCCCACGCGAGCGAGTCGACCGCCTGCAGGTCGCCGTACGTCCACCCGCGGCGCGAGCCGGGCAGCAGGTGCGGCGCCTGGCTCATGGACTCCTGACCTCCGGCGACGACCACGTCGGCCTCACCGGTCCGGATGAGCCGGGCGGCGTCGACGATCGCGGTGAGCCCGCTGAGGCACACCTTGTTCACGGTCGTCGCGGGGACCGTCCAGGGCAGACCGGCCAGGTGCGCCGCCTGCCGGGCCGGGTTCTGCCCGGCGCCGGCCTGCACGACCTGGCCCATGATCACCTGGTCGACGAGCCCCGCGGGCACGTCCGCCCGTGCGAGGGCCTCCCGGATCGCGACGGCGCCGAGCTCGGGCGCGCGCAGCGAGGACAGGGCACCGTTGAGCCGCGTCATCGGCGTCCGGGCGAAGGACAGCAGCACCACGTCGCGCTCGCTCATGACAGCACCATCTCCCGCACGTCCCCGACGGTGAGCGGCACGGCGGTCGCCGCGACGACGTCCTCGACGGTGACGCCGGGCGCCCGCTCGCGCAGCACGAGGCCGAGCGGCGTGACGTCGATGACCGCGAGGTCGGTGATGATCCGGTCGACGACACCCTTGCCAGTCAGGGGCAGGGTGCACTCGGGCAGCACCTTCGGGGACCCGTCGCGGGCCACGTGCTCCATGAGGACGACGATCCGGCGCGCGCCGTGCACGAGGTCCATCGCGCCGCCCATGCCCTTGACCATCTTCCCGGGGATCATCCAGTTGGCGATGTCGCCGCCGGCGGACACCTGCATCGCGCCGAGCACGGCGACGTCGACCTTGCCGCCGCGGATCATCGCGAAGCTCGTCGCGGAGTCGAAGTACGACGCCCCGGGCGCGACCGTGATGGTCTCCTTGCCGGCGTTGATGAGGTCGGCGTCGACCTCGTCGTCCTCCGGGTACCGGCCCACCCCGAGCACGCCGTTCTCGGACTGCAGCACGAGCTCGACGCCGGGCGGCAGGTAGTTCGGCACGAGCGTCGGCAGGCCGATGCCGAGGTTGACGTACGAGCCGTCGGGCAGCTCCTGGGCCGCCCGCGCGGCCATCTGCTCCCTGGTCAGGCTCATGAGCCGACCCGCAGCGTCCGGCGCTCGATGCGCTTCTCGGCGGCCTGCTCGGGGGTCAGCTCCACGACCCGGTCGACGAAGATCCCGGGCAGGTGGACCGCGTCGGGATCGAGCGAGCCGACCGGCACCAGCCGCTCGACCTCCGCGACCGCGACCCGCCCGGCGGCGGCGCACAACGGGTTGAAGTTCCGGGCCGACGAGCGGAAGACGAGGTTCCCGGCCCGGTCGCCCACCGCGGCGCGCACGAGCGAGAAGTCGGCCGTGATGGCCTCCTCGCGCACGAACTCCTGCGGCTCGCCCCGGACCACGAACGTCTCGACGGGCTTCGGCGGCGACGCGACGGCCACTCCCCCGTCGGCGTCGTACCGCCACGGCAGCCCGCCCTCGGCGACCTGCGTGCCCACGCCGGTACGCGTGTAGAACGCGGCGATACCGCTGCCACCTGCGCGAAGACGTTCCGCCAGCGTGCCCTGCGGGGTCAGCTCGACCTCGAGCTCGCCCGCGAGGAACTGCCGCGCGAACTCCTTGTTCTCGCCCACGTACGACGCCACGACCCGCCGGACCCGGTGCTCCTGGAGCAGCAGGCCGAGCCCCCAGTCGTCCACGCCGCAGTTGTTGCTGACCACCTCCAGGTCCTTGACGCCGGAGTCGAGCAGAGCGCGGATCAGCACGCTCGGGATACCGCACAGACCGAATCCACCGACCGCGAGGGTCGCCCCGTCGGGGATGTCGGAGACCGCCTCGACGGCGGAACGGACAACCTTGTCCATCGTCTGCCTCCTGTCGACGTCGTCATTGTGCGCCGTCGGGTCAACACCCGCCGGGCGCGGGCACTCACGACTCACCCGGGGCGCGCATGGGCACAAGGTCCCTTGCGGACTTACATTGGCGGGACATCAGGCAATGGGGCCTCAGCTTCACGAGAGCGACGGGCTCCGCCGACCGACGGAGCGAAACATGTTGCGTTCAGATGTGTCAGACGGGCGCGCCCTGCCCACGACCGAGGAGCTGCCGGACCCCGACAGGGTCGATGTGGTCCAGCTGCTGGCCCCCGACGGCACCCGCCGCGCGGACCCCGTCTACGACCCGTGGGTCGAGGACGTCGACGACGAGCACCTGCTCTCGCTCTACGAGGACATGGTCGTGTCGCGCCGGTTCGACGTGGAGGCCGTCGCGCTCCAGCGGCAGGGGCAGCTCGGGCTGTGGCCGCCGCTGCTGGGCCAGGAGGCCGCGCAGATCGGCTCGGCCCGCGCGCTGCGGCCCGACGACTTCGTCTTCACGAGCTATCGCGAGAACGGCGTCGCGTACTGCCGCGGCGCCCGGCCGGTCGACCTCGTCCGCGTCTGGCGCGGCAACGCGCTGTCGGGGTGGGACCCGCGGGCGATCGGCATGGCGACGCCGCAGGTGATGATCGGCGCCCAGACGCTGCACGCCACGGGGTATGCGCTCGGCTGCGCGAAGGACGGCGTCGACTCCGTGGCGGTCGCGTACTTCGGCGACGGCGCGACGAGCAAGGGCGACGTGCACGAGGCGATGGTGTTCGCGTCGAGCTTCGCGGCGCCGGTCGTGTTCTTCTGCCAGAACAACCAGTGGGCCATCTCCGAGCCGGTCGGGCTGCAGAGCCGCCACCCGCTCGCGGACCGCGCCCTCGGCTACGGCATCCCGAGCGTGCGGGTCGACGGGAACGACGTGCTCGCCGTCATGGCCGCGACCCGTGTCGCGCTCGACCGGGCCCGACGCGGCGAGGGCCCGTCGTTCGTCGAGGCGGTCACGTACCGGATGGGCCCGCACACGACGTCCGACGACCCCACCCGGTACGCCGACCCGGCGGTGCGCGAGCAGTGGGCCGCGAAGGACCCGATCGTGCGCGTCGAGCAGCATCTGCACGCGCGCGGCGCGCTGTCCGAGGAGCGTGCGCAGGAGGTCAAGGAGCACGCGGAGGCGTTCGCGATGGAGCTGCGGGACGCCACGTACGGCATGACGGCCCCGGAGCCGCTCACGGTGTTCGACCACGTGCTCGTGGACCCGCCTGCGGAGCTGGAGCGCCAGCGCAGCCAGTACGCCGCGTACCTCGCGATGTTCGGGGGTGACGAGTGATGGCGACGACGACGATGGCGGCCGCGCTCGGCGCCGGGCTGCGGCGCGCGATGGAGGACGACCCCCGCGTGGTGCTGCTCGGCGAGGACATCGGCCGGCTCGGCGGGGTGTTCCGGGTGACCGACGGTCTGCAGCGCGACTTCGGCGCGGACCGCGTCATGGACACCCCGCTCGCGGAGTCCGGGATCATGGGCGTCGCCGTCGGCCTCGCCTACCGGGGCTTCCGGCCCGTCGTCGAGATCCAGTTCGACGGCTTCGTCTACCCGGCGCTGGACCAGATGGTCACGCAGGTCGGACGCCTGCACTACCGCACCGGTGGCGCGGTGCGGATGCCCGTGACGATCCGCATCCCGTACGGCGGCGGCATCGGCGCGGTCGAGCACCACTCCGAGTCGCCGGAGGCGTACTTCGCGCACACCCCCGGCCTGCGTGTCGTCAGCTGCGCGACCCCGCAGGACGCGCACACGATGATCCGCCAGGCGATCGCGTGCGACGACCCCGTGGTGTTCTTCGAGCCGAAGCGGCGGTACTGGGTCAAGGGTGCGGTCGAGGACGAGCCGCTCGACGACGCGCTGCCGCTCGACCGGGCCCGCGTGGTCGTCGAGGGCACCGACGTCACGCTCGTCGCGTACGGGCCGCTCGTCGTCACCGCCCGGGACGCCGCCCTGGCCGCGGCCGACGACGGGCTGTCGGTCGAGGTGATCGACCTGCGCTCGCTGTCGCCGCTCGACCTCGACACCGTCGAGACGTCCGTCCGCAAGACCGGCCGGCTCGTCGTCACGCACGAGGCGCAGCGCAGCGGCGGGCTCGGCGCCGAGATCGCGGCCAGCATCACCGAACGCTGCTTCTCGCTGCTGCGCGCGGCCCCCGTCCGCGTCACCGGCTTCGACGTGCCCTACCCGCCCGCGAAGCTCGAGGAGCACTTCCTGCCCGACCTCGACCGGCTGCTCGACGCCGTCGACCAGGTCATGGGCCGCCAGCACTCCCTGACCGGATGGAGCGCGTGATGACGACCGACAAGCAGGTGACCATGCCCGACCTCGGCGAGGGGCTCACCGAGTCCGACCTCGTCGAGTGGACCGTCGCCGTCGGCGACACCGTGACGCTCAACCAGGTGGTCGCGGAGGTCGAGACGGCGAAGGCGCTCGTCCAGCTGCCCTGCCCGTACGCCGGTGTCGTGTCCTCGCTCGCCGTCGAGCCGGGCACCACCGTCGCCGTCGGGGCGCCGATCATGACGATCGCCGTCGAGGACCGCAGCGGCGCCGAGTCCGCCCCCCAGCACTCGGCGCCGTCTGCCTCGGCAGAAGCGGCCTCCGCGGAGAGCGCCCCGGAACCTGGCACCGCGAAGACCGGCCCCGAGCAGGCCGCGAAGGCGGCGCCCGAGCGCACCTCGGTCCTCGTCGGGTACGGCCCGCTGGTGGAGTCCGGTGACCGGCCGCACCGCCGGTCGCGGTCGCCCGAGTGGGTCGCCGCGCACACCGTCGCCGAGCACGACGCAGGCGCTGCCGCTGCTCGCGCGGGCGAGCACGCGACGGG
>JAEWCA010000273.1 GCA_023390875.1 Actinomycetes bacterium | reverse complement strand
GCCGTGACGTTGGCGATCAGTCCGGTGGTGCTCACCTGACCGGACAACCAGGTGATCAGCGGCTGGGTGGCGAGCTGCGCGGCCCAGGGCACCACGACCACGCGGGCCAGATTCTCCGACAACCAGCCCGACATCGCCCGCGCCCAGCCGGTGGTCCACCACAGGATGCCGGTGGTGGCGCACACCGACAGCCAGAAACCCACCGACCGGCTCAGCCAGGGGTCCACCAGCATGAGGGACATGACGGCCACGCACAGCGCCCGCAGGCCCGCGGCGCGGTCGAAGGACAGCCCTGCCGCCGCCAGCGTCACCACCCCCATCGCGGCCGCGCGCACCACCGAGGGCTCGGACCGGCAGACGATGACGAAGCCGGCCACCGCGACCACCGACAGGGCCCGCAGCGGACGCCGTCGCAGGCCCAGCCAGGACCCGGCCCACCACATCAGGGCGGTGGTGGAGGCCAGGTTGGCCCCCGAGACGGCCATCAGGTGGGTCAGGGCGGTGGCCCGGAACGCCTCGTCGATCTCCTCGCTGACCGTCGAGGTGTCCCCCACCACCAGGGAGGGCACCAGCGCGCGCTGGTCGGCGCTGTTGAACCGGACCGAGGCGACCAGCGCCTCCCTGATCCGGTTCACCCCCCGGTCCAGGGCCCGGGGGCCGGCCACCACGCGCGGGGGCGACCGGAGTCTCAGCACCCCCGCCGTCGGGTCGCGGCGCACCCCGGGCGCCCCCCCCCCCGCCCCCCGCGCCCGCGATGGGCGCCTGGTCGACGAACACGAGCGGCAGCCTGCGCTTGATGAGCCAGTTGATCGGCGCCATGTCGCCGGCGCACGAGTAGACGAGCGCGCCGTCCATGGGGATGTCGCGCGCGGGGATGCGGTCGGGCGACTCGACCGACGGCAGCAGGGCGAGGGCCAGCCCGGTGGGCGCGAGCTCCTGCGCGACCGAACCGAAGAACGCCGCCGCGATGGGGTCCTGGAACGCGGAGCCCACCGACTCGGTGAGCAGCACGCCGACGGCGCCCGTGGTGCCGCGTGCGAGGCTGCGGGCGGCCGGGTCGGGGCCGACGTAGCCGAGCTCGTCCGCGGCACGCAGGATCGTCGCGCGCAGCTCGGCGGACAGCTGGTCCGGCCGGGAGAACGCGTTCGACACCGTCATGCGGCTCACGCCGACCCGGTCCGCGATCGTCTGGAGCGTCACGCGCCCCACGGCGCCACCCTCGCTCGTGCCATACGAGCCAGGGTAGGCGTCCGCGGGGCGCGTGACGGCGATCATGCGGCGTGCCCGACCTCACGGCCACTCTCGTGGGCGACCGGTGCGACGGCCTCGGCGGCGCGGTGGAGCGCGGCGGCGAGGACTCCGCGGGTGCGGACCGCGTGCGGTCGGCGTTCCCTGCGCGGCCGCGGCTCGACGACCGGGGCGTCGGCCTCGGCGCTGTGCACGAGCCGCAGGGTGGCCTTCCGGGACATCAGGAGGCTGATCGGCATCGGGTCCATCACTGGCTCCCCTCTCGGTTTCTGTACCGCTACAGTAAAGCCGCTCTCTGTACCGGTCAAGAGGTGATGGACGGCGATCCCCGGCACCCGCGACCCGCGCGTCCGGGTGAATGGCGGTGCGGCCACAACCGGGCGGCCCTCCCGGTCCCGACCAGGGTGGCGTGCAGCGACTGAGCCCCGCAGCACCGCGGGGCCGCCCGTCGGAGATGCTCCGACGGACGGCCCCGCTCGGCGTGCGCCGTCAGGTCAGCGTGGAGAGCAGATGCCCCACGGGACCCAGTTCAGGTTCTGCGAGCCCTTGTAGTACGTGACGCCGAAGGAGTTGCTCCCGGCCGGCGTGAACGTGTTGCCGTTGCGGTTCGCGCCCCACGAGCTCTGGATCGACTGCCCGCTGTTCGGGTACACCGTGACGCTCCAGCTGGACGCGCCCGAGACGGTGTACGTCACGTTGAAGCGGTCGCCCCACTCCTGCGTCTTCGTCGCGGTGGCCGTGCAGCTGCCGCCCGTGTTGCCGCCCGTGTTGCCGCCCGTGTTGCCACCGGTGTTGCCGCCGTTGTCACCACCCGTGTTGCCGCCGTTGGACGAGCCCTCGCTCACGGTGATGCTGGACGAGCCGGAGGACTGGTATCCCTCGGTGGCCATGATCATGTAGCTGTGGTTGCCGAGGTTCATGCCGTGCGAGGCCCACGCGTCGAAGTGGTTGCCCGTCGTGATGGTGCCGCCGGTCCGCTTGGACGTCCGCACGGACCAGTACTGGTAGAACGTCTGCGTGCCGTCGATCGACGGCTGGTTGACGCGCTGGGTCCGGTAGATGTCGTACGTGCCGCCGTCGCTGTTGACCTGGCCCATGTACGTGCCGGTCGGGCGGTACGTGCCCCAGTTGTCGACGATGTAGTACTCGACGAGCGGGTTGCGCGTCCACCCGTACAGCGCGAGGTACGAGTTGCCGCCCGGGTTGAACGAGCCGGAGTAGTTGACCGTCTTGCGGCCACCCGTGGCCCAGCCCTTGCCGCCGACCCAGTTGTTGATGCCGCTCCACGACGAGCGGTAGCTGCCACCGTCGCTCAGGGTGAACTGGACGTTCCCGGAGTCCTTCCAGAACGAGTAGTACCACCCGTTGTGGGTGCCGGTGCTGTTGTTCGTGATGGTCTGGTCGGCCGCCTGCGCCGGGGCGGCGAGCGCGATGCCGGCGGCGACGGCCGCCGCCGCGCCCAGGCTGACGAGCCTCGTCGCCAGGCGACGGGACACGCCCACGCGCCGCCGAACCTCGAAAGTATCGGACATGCTGCGCCTCTCTTTACGGTGGGACTTCCGAAAGCACGCGGTTCGCGCGTGCACCCGCAGAGCCTGGCGAGTACGCCCCCGAGATGTACATCGATGAAAAGATTCGTATTTGCGCCGTGTGCGCCTCGGCGGGCTCGAGAGAGGTGACGGCGCGTCGACGCCGCGGCGCACGACGAGAGCCGGTCCGAGACCCGGCCCGCCGACCCCGGCGCCGGGTCGGCGTCCCTGCGTGGAGCCCCCTGTCGGATTCGAACCGACGACCCCCTGTTTACAAGACAGGTGCTCTGGCCGACTGAGCTAAGGAGGCGAAGCGGGTCCCAGCGTACCGACGCCCGTGGACCCGCCGGACCGCGCCCGAGGGGTGGTCGCCGTCAGCGGCCACCCCTCGGGCAGGTCGAGCGAGCGCTCAGCCCTTCGCGGTCTTCGCGGCCTCGACGGCGGCCTGCAGGGCGCCCTCGGTCGACCAGTCCTTGAACTCCTGGCCGTCGATGAGGATCGTCGGCGTCGAGAGCTTCGGCAGGTCGGTCGTGGCCTGGTTCGTCGTCGCCGCGACCCACGGCGCGAACGTGCGCCACGTGCCGTTCTCGGTCGCGCCGTCGGCGTTCTCGAACGTCCCGTCGACCGTCGCCGTGAACGTCGCGGCGACCTCCGCGGGCACGCCCGCGTCGGTGGCGATCTTCTCGATCTCATCGTCCGTCAGGCCCTTGGTGTTCTCCTCGGGCTGGTTGGCGTACAGCGCGGTGACGAACGCCGTGAAGTGCTCGGGGTCCTGGTCCGCGACGATCGCGGCCGCGTTGGCGGCACGGGTCGAGTAGAACGTGCCCTGCGACGCGCGGTCGAGGAACGACAGCGGGTGGTAGTCGACGGTCACGCCGCCGTCGGCGACGATCTGGTCGAGGGCCTTGGCGTTGATCGCGTCGAACTGCCCGCAGTAGGGGCACATGAAGTCGAAGTAGACCTTCACGACGACGTCGCCGTCGCCCGTCTTGCCGACGCCGTCCTTGCTCACGGGGATCGCACCCTCGTCGCTCGCGGGCGCGGGCGCCGTGACGTCGGACAGCGACGGCGGCTTCACGTCGCCCGCGCCGTTGCCGTACGCGACGCTCGAGTTCGCGGCGGCGGTGTCGCGGTCCTGCTTGACGATGAAGAAGGCGACGGCGACGAGCGCGACCACCGCGACCGACAGGCCGATGATCGCGAGCAGGCGGTTGCGCTTGGCCTTGCGCTCCTGCTCCTTGCGCAGCGCGAGGGCCTTGGCGCGGGCCTCGTCGCGGCGCTGGTTCTTGGTGGGGCGTGGGTCGTTCGTGGGCATGACGTTCTCCTGGTCGTCCGGTGGGATGTCGTGGGCTGGTCACACGACGGCGGGCGGACCCCGGACCGGGAGGTGGACGACGAGGAGGCGCGCGTGCGGCCGTGGCGGGCCGGCGGGCACCTGCGTGCGGGGCCGCCG
>JAEWCA010000164.1 GCA_023390875.1 Actinomycetes bacterium | reverse complement strand
CACGCAGGTCGCGGACGCCGTCGCGCGCGTCGCCGCGGACCTCGGCGGCATCGGGCTGCTGGTCAACAACGCAGGCGTGCTCGAGCACGCCGAGGTGCCGTTCGGGGACGACGACGTCGAGGACATGTGGCGGGTCGTCGAGACGAACGTGCGCGGCCCGATGCTCGTCACGCACGCCGTCCTGCCCGGCATGCTCGCCCGCGGCGGCGGCCGGGTGCTCAACATGAACTCCGGGTCGGGCCACAACCGCGGCCGCGTGTACACCGGGTACGGGATCAGCAAGGGCGCGCTCGCGCGGCTCACCGCGCTGCTCGACGCCCAGTACCGCGACCGCGGCATCCGCGTGCTCGACCTCGCGCCCGGCGTCGTCGTCACCGACATGACCACGGGCATGCCGCTGCACGCCGAGCGCACCGAGTGGACGCCCGTCGAGGCCGTCGCCGAGCTCGTGCGGGCGTTCGGGGACGGCGAGCTCGACGACCTGTCCGGCCGGTTCGTGCGGGCGGGCGCCGACACCGTCGAGTCGCTGCGCGCCGCCGCGGACCGGATCGTCGGGCAGGACGCCCGGTGGCTCGGCCTGCGGACGTACGGTCCCGACGACCCCATGGCCTGACGCATCGGCTCGCCGGGCCGGCGCGCGCCTGGCGCGACGGCCGGACTCGGGACACCATCGGGCGATGGACCTGTCGCCGATCAGGTTCGAGTACCACCTGCGGTGCGCGCCCGGCCCGGCGTTCGACGCGTACGTCCAGCAGATCGGACGGTGGTGGCACCCGGACTACTCGCTCGACCCCGCCGGCTTCGTCGGCGCGACGATCGAGCCGTGGGTCGGGGGCCGCGTGCTGCTGGAGGACGCCACGCGCGGCGAGCTGCCGTGGGGCGAGGTGCTCGAGGTGCACGCCGCCGCCAAGCTCGTGCACTCCTCGACGCTCGGCCAGTCGCGCGACCACCCGTCGTGCATCACGGTGACGTTCCAGGCGCTCGCGGAGGGCGGCACGCTCATGACGTTCGAGCACGGCGGCTGGACGCAGGAGAACGCCGAGGACCGCCGCAAGTTCACCGAGTGGCCCCGGATCCTCGACCGGTACGCGGCGCTCGCGGACGGTGCGTGAGGCCGCTCAGGCCGGTGACCGCCACGGCAGCGGCGGCAGCGCGGGCGGGGGACCCACCGACGCGGGCGAGCACAGGGGCAGCTTCTCGCCGAGCCACCGCAGCAGCACCGACCCGAGCACGGCCGCCGTGAGGGACCCGGCGAGCACGCCGATCTTCGCCTCCGAGAGCTGCGCGGGGTCGTCGAACGCGAGCTGCGCGATGAACAGCGAGATCGTGAACCCGATGCCCGCGAGCACGGCGCCGCCGAGCAGGTGGCCGTACCGCACGCGCCCGGGCAGCTCGCCGAGGCCCAGGCGGATCGCGAGCGTCGAGGCTCCCGTGATGCCGATCGCGTTGCCGAGCACGAGCGCGACCGCCACGCCGATGCTGAGCCGCGAGTGCAGCGCCGCGCCCAGCGTCTCGGCGTCGAGCCGGATGCCCGCGTTGGCCAGGCCGAACAGCGGGACGACGACGAACGCGCTCCACGGGTGCAGCACGCGCTGCAGCCGGTCGCTGGTCGGGACCGCCGCCCGCGCGGCCAGCTCGGCGAGGTGCTCGCGCTCGGCGGTCGTGTCGTCGACCAGGTCGCCCGCGTAGGCCGGCACGGCCTCGACCTGCTCGCGCTCCGGCACGGTCGCGGGCACGAGGAGCCCGACGAGCACCCCGGCGAGCGTCGCGTGCACGCCGGACGCCTGGACGGCGAGCCACAGCGCGACGCCGGCGAGCACGTACGGCGCGAGCTGCCACACCCGCAGCCAGCGCATCACGAGCATCCCGGCGACGACGAGCCCCGCGAGGCCGAGGGCGAGCGGGTCGACGTCGTCCGTGTAGAACACGGCCATCACGGTGATCGCGCCGATGTCGTCGACGATCGCGAGCGTCAGCAGGAACAGCCGCAGCCGGTCGGGGCACGCGGGTCCGAACAGCGCGAGGATCCCGACGAGGAACGCGGTGTCGGTCGACATGACGACACCCCAGCCGTGCGCCGCGTCGGTGCCGCCGTTGAACGCCAGGTAGATGAGCACCGGCACGAGCAGCCCACCGAGCGCGCCGAGCGCCGGGACCGCGACGGTCCGCTTGTCGCGCAGCTCGCCGCTCGTCGCCTCCCGGCTGATCTCCAGGCCGACGACCGCGAAGAAGACCGCCATCGCCGCGTCGTTGACCCAGTGCTGCAGGTCGAGGTCGAGGCTCCAGCCGCCGACGTGCAGGCCCGCGGTCGTCGTCCACAGGTCGTCGTACGCGGCGCTCCACGGCGAGTTCGCCCAGACGAGCGCGACCACGGTCGCCGACAGCAGGACGACGGCCGAGCCCGCCTCCGTCGCGAGGAAGTCCCGGACCGCCGGGTTCAGGCCCGGCACGCGCACGCGCAGCGCAGGTCCAGGGGTCATGGGGGGCGCGGCCATGCGGTCCAACGTCGCAGGTCAGCGCCCGCGGTGCAACGCGGTTCGCCCCGGGCGCAGCGGACGGGTCAGAGGCTCTTCTCGGGGTCCCCGCGCAGCACCGCCGAGTGGTCCGGCACGTACGTCGACAGCTCGCGCGGCGGGCGCACGTAGCCGCTCGACGCCGCGGGACGGTCCGGCAGGACGACCTTCTCGTGCGGGACGTCGATGTACGGGATCGTCGACAGGAAGTGGCTGATCATGTTGATCCGGGCCGCCTTCTTCACGTCCGACTCGACGATGTACCACGGGCTCGCCGGCACGTCGGTGTGCACGAGCATCTCGTCCTTGGCGCGCGAGTAGTCCTCCCACCGGCTGATCGACTCGAGGTCCATCGGGCTCAGCTTCCACTGCCGCACCGGGTCGTTGAGCCGCGACCGGAACCGCTTGAGCTGCTCCTCGTCGGACACGGAGAACCAGTACTTGCGCAGCAGGATCCCGTCCTCGACGAGCATCTGCTCGAAGATCGGCGTCTGCCGCATGAACTGGCTGTACTCCTGCGGCGTGCAGAACCCCATGACCCGCTCCACGCCCGCGCGGTTGTACCAGGAGCGGTCGAACAGCACGATCTCGCCCGCGGCGGGCAGGTGGGACACGTACCGCTGGTAGTACCACTGCGTCTTCTCGCGCTCCGTGGGCGTCGGCAGCGCGGCGATGCGCGCGACGCGGGGGGAGAGGTACTCGGTGATCCGCTTGATCGTGCCGCCCTTGCCGGCGGCGTCGCGTCCCTCGAACAGGATGACGATGCGTGCGCCCGTGGCCTGCGCCCACAGCTGGACCTTCACGAGCTCGGCCTGGAGGCGGAACAGCTCGGCCTCGTAGACCTTGTTCGGGATCTTCTGCGTGTGCTGCTTCTTGTCCTTGGTCGCCTTCGCCATGAGCGGACGTTACCGCTGGTCGGACGGACGCGCGGCCCGGACGGATCAACTCCGCAGGTGCGGCTGATCATGTGCTCGGACGTCGCGGATGCGGGCTAGGATCGCGGATCGTGACGCACTATCGGATCAGCGAGGCAGCCGCGCTGCTCGGCGTCAGCGACGACACGCTGCGGCGCTGGGTCGACGCGGGCACGCTCGCCGCCACCGTCGACGACTCGGGGCGCCAGGTGGTCGCCGGTGCGGACCTCGCCGCGGTCGCCGTCGAGCGGGCCCGCACGCCCGACGACGCGGACGCCGGCCGCACGTCCGCGCGGAACCGGCTCACGGGCATCGTCACCGGGCTCACGCTCGACACCGTGATGGCGCAGGTCGAGCTGCAGTGCGGGCCGTTCCGGGTGGTCTCGCTCATGTCGAGCGAGGCGGTCCGGGAGCTCGGCCTCGAGGTGGGGTCGCGTGCGACGGCCGTCGTGAAGGCGACGACGGTGCTGGTCGAGACCCCGAGGGGACACCGATGAGGATCGACCCTCCGAGCCGGCGGGTCGCGGCGGTCGGGGTCGTCGCGCTCGCGGCCGTCCTCGCGCTCGTGGGGTGCAGCGACGCCACGGACGGGCCGGCCGAGGCGGCGACGTCCTCCGCAGGCGGGGTCGTCGAGCCCGAGCTGACCGGCGACCTCACGGTGTTCGCCGCGGCGTCGCTGCAGGTGGTGTTCGACGAGCTCGCCACGACGTTCATGGAGCAGCACCCGAGCGTGCAGGTCGCGCCGGTCACGTACGACGGCTCGTCGACGCTCGCCACGCAGCTCGTCGAGGGCGCGTCCGCGGACGTCCTCGCCACGGCCGACGAGAAGAACATGACGACGGTCGTCGACGCGGGCCTCGTCGAGGGGACGCCGACGGTGTTCACGACGAACACGCTGCAGATCGTCGTCCCGGCGGGGAACCCGCAGCGCGTCCGGTCGCTCGCCGACCTCGCGACCCTCGCGTCGTCGGGCGGGACCGTCGTGCTCTGCGCGCCCGAGGTGCCGTGCGGGTCCGCCGCGCACCAGGCCCTCGACGCCGCCGGGGTGACGTTCACGCCCGCGAGCGAGGAGCAGAACGTCAAGGCCGTGCTCACCAAGGTCCGGACGGGCGACGCGGACGCGGGGATCGTCTACCGGACGGACGTGCTCGCCGCGGGCGACGCCGTGGAGGGCGTCGACTTCCCCGAGGCGTCGTCGGCCGTCAACACGTACCCCATCGCGCTGCTCGCGGAGCCGACGCGCACGCACGGCAGCGACGTGGCGCAGGCGTTCATCGACCTCGTGCTGTCCGACGAGGGCCGGCAGGTGCTCGCCGACCACGGGTTCGTCGCGCCATGAACTGCGTGACCTGCCGATGAGCGAACCGCGGGACAGGCACGGCGTCCCGCGCCTGCTGTGGGCGCCGGCCGGGCTCGCGCTCGGGCTGCTCGTGATGCCGATCGTCGCGCTGCTCGTGCGCGCGGACTGGCGGTCGCTGCCGGCCGACGTGACGTCGGCCGCGGCCGTGTCCGCGCTGACCCTGTCGCTCGTGACGTCGACCCTCGCGACGGGGGTGTGCCTCGTGCTCGGCGTGCCGCTCGCCGTCGTGATGGCCCGGTCGCGCGGGTGGACGTCGGACGTGCTCCGCGCGCTCGTCACGCTGCCGCTCGTCCTGCCGCCGACCGTCGGCGGCATCGCGCTGCTGTTCCTGCTCGGGCGGCGCGGGCTCGTCGGGCAGACGCTCGACCTGTGGTTCGGCATCCGGCTGCCGTTCACCACGACCGCCGTCGTGATCGCGCAGGCGTTCGTCGCGATGCCGTTCCTCGTGCTCGGCGTCGAGGGGGCGCTGCGCACGGCCGGCACGCGGTACGAGACCGTCGCGGCGACGCTCGGGGCGGGACGGTGGACCGTGCTGCGGCGCATCACGCTCCCGCTCGTCCTGCCCGGTCTCGTGTCCGGGACGGTCCTGTGCTTCGCGCGGGCGCTCGGCGAGTTCGGTGCGACCGCGCTGTTCGCGGGCAACACCCCCGGCGTCACGCGGACCATGCCGCTCGCGATCTACTCGGCGTTCAACGGCGCGGGGGTCAGCCAGGGGACGGCCGTCGCGCTGTCGCTGCTCCTGGGCGCGGCGGCCGCCGCGGTGCTGCTCGCCGCGCGGGCCTGGCGACCGGGGAACGCGGCATGAGCCTCGACGTCGACGTGCGCGTGCGGCGCGGCGTGTTCGCGCTCGACGTCGCCCTGACGGCTCGGCCGGGGTCGATCGTGGCCGTGCTCGGGCCGAACGGCGCCGGCAAGTCGACGCTGCTCGACGTGATCGGGGGGCTGCTGCTGCCCGTCTCCGGGTCGGTGCGCGTGGGGTCGCGGGTGCTGACGTCGGTCGGCTCGTCGGGGCGCGTGCACGTGCGGCCGGACCGGCGGTCCGTCGGGCTGCTCGGGCAGGACGCCCTCGTGTTCCCGCACCTCGACGCCCGCGAGAACGTCGCGTTCGGTCCGCGCGCGGCCGGCACGGCGGCTGGTGCGGCTCGCACGTCCGCCGACACCTGGCTCGCCGCCGTCGGGCTCGACGGGCTGGGGGACCGGCGGCCCCGCGCCCTGTCCGGCGGGCAGCGCCAGCG
>JAEWCA010000150.1 GCA_023390875.1 Actinomycetes bacterium | reverse complement strand
AAGACAGCCGCGACGTCGACCTCCCCGGCGCGGGGGCGGGCGAGGACCGCCTCGAGCGGGCGGGTGCCGAACGGCGCGCGGCCGGTCGCGGCGAACACGAGCACGGCGGCCCAGCCCCAGAAGTCGGTGGCGGGCGACGGGTCCTCGCCCTCCAGCAGCTCGGGCGCGATGTAGCCGGGGGTGCCGATGACGAGCCCCGTGGACGTGACCTTCGTGTCGTCGGCCGCCTGCGCGATGCCGAAGTCGATGAGCACCGGCCCGTCGTCCGTCACGAGCACGTTGGACGGCTTGAGGTCGCGGTGCACGACCCCGGCGGCGTGCACGGCCGCGAGCGCGGCGCGCAGGCCCTCGGCGAGCGCCAGCAGGTCGTCGGCCCCGAACGTCCCGCGCTCACGCACGTGCTCCTCGAGCGTGTCCCCGGCGACGAGCTCGGTGACGATGAACGCCTCGGTCGAGTCGGCCTCGGCGTCGAGGATCGCGGCGACCGCCGGGTGGCGGAGCTTCTGCAGCGCGTGCACCTCGCGGCGCAGCCGGTCGCGGACCGTGGCGTCCGTGCCGACGTGCGGGTGCAGGAGCTTGAGCGCGACGGGCGTGCCGCCGCCGTCGACCGCCCGGTAGACCGCGCCCATGCCCCCCGAGCCGAGCGGAGCCACGATGGTGTACCCACCGATCTCCGACCCCGGCGTCAGCCCGATCCGCTCCATGACCGCACGGTAGCCGTCGCCCGCGGGGCGAGCGCCTGCGCCGCGCGGGTTCACCCGACGGCCCGCGCGCTCGCGGTCGTCCCGGCCTGCGCCGGTGTGACGTGCGCCCGCCCGGCGGCGCACGTCGGGGCCCCTCGATAGGGTCGTCGGACACCCTCCGAGGAGTTGATCCTGTGTGCCCTGACGTGGCCGCCGACGGCTACGACCTGCTCGTCGTCGCCAACCGACTGCCCGTGGACGTGAGCGTCGGCGACGACGGCGAACCGACCTGGACCCGGTCGCCCGGCGGGCTCGTGACGGCGCTCGCGCCCGTGATGGCCCAGGCGGAGGGCGCGTGGGTCGGCTGGGGCGGCTCACCGGACCTCGAGCTCGACCCGTTCGAGGTCGACGGCACGCAGCTCGTGCCCGTGGCGCTCAGCGAGGACGAGGTGGCCCGCTACTACGAGGGCTTCTCGAACGACACGTTGTGGCCGCTGTACCACGACACCATCGCGGCGCCACAGTTCCACCGCGTCTGGTGGGACGCCTACCAACGGGTCAACCAGCGCTTCGCGCAGGCCGCCGCCGACCAGGCGGCGCAGGGCGCGACGGTGTGGGTGCACGACTACCAGCTGCAGCTCGTCCCGAAGTACCTGCGCGAGCTGCGCCCGGACCTGCGGATCGGCTACTTCCACCACATCCCGTTCCCGCCGCTCGAGATCTTCACGCAGCTGCCGTGGCGCAAGCAGGTCGTCGAGGGCCTGCTCGGCGCGGACCTCGTGGGCTTCCAGCGGGCCGGGGACGCGTCGAACTTCGTCCGTGTGGTCCGCCGGCTGACGGACGAGACGACGCGCGGGCAGATCATCACGCTCATGCGGCACGGCCGCGTCGAGCGGCACGTGCGGGCGGCGGCGTTCCCGATCTCGATCGACTCGGGCGCGTTCGACGAGCTGGCCCGCACCCCGGAGGTCCAGGAGCGGGCGCGGCAGATCCGGCACGAGCTGGGCGACCCCGAGGTGCTGCTCCTCGGCGTGGACCGGCTGGACTACACCAAGGGCATCCGGCACCGCATCAAGGCGTACGGCGAGCTCCTGGAGGACGGCCGCCTGTCCCCCAGCACGACGACGCTGGTGCAGGTCGCGAGCCCGAGCCGGGAGAACGTCGGCGCGTACCAGCAGCTGCGCGACGACGTCGAGCTGCTGGTCGGCCGGATCAACGGCGACCACGGCCAGGTCGGTCACGCGCCCGTGCAGTACCTGCACCAGTCGTTCCCGATGGACGAGATGGCCGCGCTGTACCTCGCGGCGGACGTGATGCTCGTGACGGCGCTGCGCGACGGCATGAACCTCGTCGCCAAGGAGTACGTCGCGGCCCGGTCGGACGACAGGGGTGCGCTCGTCCTGTCGGAGTTCACGGGCGCGGCCGACGAGCTGAGCGGCGCGATCCTCGTCAACCCGCACGACATCGACGGCATGAAGGACGCCATCACGTACGCGGTGCACATCGACCCGCGCGAGGCCCGCAAGCGGATGCGGCGGCTGCGCCGCCGGGTGCTGGGGCACGACGTGTCGGCCTGGTCGCAGGAGTTCCTCGCGGTCCTCACCGCGGTGCCCGCACGGACCGACCATGTCTGACACCACGGGGAGGACGACGGTGCACGGACCCGCCGACGCCGACGCGCTGCGCGAGACGTTCGCGCGGCTCGCGGCCGACGACGCGGCGCGGCCGCTGCTGGTCGCGCTCGACTTCGACGGCACGCTCGCGCCGTTGCAGGACGACCCGTCCCGCTCGCGCATCCTGCCCGCGGGCGTCGAGGTGCTCACGCGGCTCGCGGCCGCGGACGGCGTCGAGATCGCCCTGGTGTCCGGTCGGGCCCTGAACGACCTGCACGCGCTCGCCGAGGTGCCGCCGGGCACGTTCCTCGTGGGCAGCCACGGCGCCGAGCGGGCCCGCGTCACGCGCTACGGGCTCGACCGGGACGTCGTGCAGCTCACCGACGAGCAGGCCGACCGTCTGGCCGCCCTCGGTGCGCAGGCCGCGCAGGTGGCCCGCGGTCGCGACGGCGTGTGGGTCGAGCAGAAGCCGACGGCCGTCGTCGTGCACACCCGGCTCGCGCCGCCCGAGGTGGCCGAGCCCGCGGAGGCCGAGGCGGTCGCGCTCGGCGAGCGGCTCGGGACCGGGGTGCTGCACGGCAAGGACGTCGTCGAGATCTCCGTCCTGCGGGCCAGCAAGGGCGACGCGATGGCGGCGCTGCGCGGCGAGCTGGGCGCGCCGGTCGTCGTGTTCGCGGGTGACGACGTGACGGACGAGCACGCGTTCGAGGTGCTCGGCGACGACGACGTGACGGTCAAGGTCGGGGCCGGCGGCACGCGTGCGCGGTTCCGGGTCGACGACCCGGACGCCATGGTCGACGCGCTCGCGCACCTGGCCGACCGGTGGGCCGACCACCAGGGCGGTCGCCCGGAGGTGTGAGCCCCGGCCGTCACCCCGGCCGGATGTCGCCACCGGAGTTACCGTGTCGGCATGTCCGGCCGGATGCTGGACGTCGAGCTCGTCGAGCCCGACGGTCCCGGACCGGGCGCCTCGCCATCGCCGGCCGCGCGCCCGGAGCACCCGTGGCTGCGCCGGAACGCCCGGTGGCTCGCGGCCGCGGGCGTGGGCCTCGCCGCCGTGCTGGTCGGGACGCAGGCGGTCGTGGACGCGCGCGAGCGCACCCGGCTCGCGGAGCTGGCGACGATCCCCGGGGTGCTGTCGCCTGTCGAGGGCGGGCTCGACGTGCGGTGGCGCGGCGGCGTCGCGGAGCAGCAGGTGCTGCAGGGCGGCACGGTCGTGGACGGGACGCTCGTGGGTGTCGCGGGCACCGAGCCGGGGTCGCTCGAGCTGTGGGGCCTCGACGCGGCGACCGGCGAGCGTCGGTGGTCGACGTCGGTCGACCTCGCCACGCCGCTCATGACGGCGGACGGCGGCGCTCCCGAGGCGTGGACGACGTGCGCGCGCCTCGACGCGCTCGCGGCGTGCGTCGCGCAGCAGTCCGGCACCGCGGGAGCGAGCCCGGACATGACGGTGTGGGTGCTGGACCCGACGGACGGCCGGCTCGTGCGCAGCGCGACGCTGCCGGGCGAGGCGGGCCTGACGTTCTCGCACGGCGACGTCGTCTCGGCGGTCCCGGTGCTGCTCGACGGCACGACGGCGGCGGCCCCCGACGCGGGCACGGTGCGCTGGGCGGTGACCGCCGTGGACGGCGCGACCGGGGCCACGGCCTGGACGTACACGACGCCGCCGGTCGACGTCGTCGGGCGCGAGGACGGCACCACGACGTACGACTCGTCGACCCGGTCCGCGTCGCTCGACGCGCGCGACGACCGGGTGCTGCTCATCGTCGACCACCACGCGTGGGAGCTCGGCGCGGACGGCGACCTGCGCCGGACGGTGCTGCTCGACGACGCGTCGTGGGTCGAGCTCACGCGCGCCGGCGGCCTGGTGCAGTCCACGTACGACGGACGCGGCGGCCGGAGCGCGATCCTGCGCGACGACGGCACATGGGTCCGCACGGCGTCCGTGCCGCTGTGGCTGCCCGTGGACGACGGCTCGGCACGCGGCCTGGTGTTCTGCGCCGAGCAGTCGGAGGGCGGGATCTCGCGGATCGAGGCGCGCGACGGCCGCACCGGGGAGCGCGTCTGGGAGGTGCCGGTGCGGGCGATGACGGCGCTGCTGCTCGACGACCGGCTGTTCGTCGGCACCGCGGACGGGCTCCGGGCGCTCGACGCGACCAGCGGCCGGACCGTGTGGACGGCGGACCTGTCCCGCTCGGTCGACGAGATCACGACGGACGGGCGCTCGCTCGTCGTGCGGGGTCTGGGACTGAGCGCGGAGGGCTACGCGCTGTCCGACGGGCACGCGCTGTGGCGCACCGACCTGCTGCAGCAGGTGTCGGCGAGCCACGCCTGGTCGGGCGAGCAGCTCGTCGTCTCGTCGCGCCTGCCGCGGCTGTACGTGCAGCTGCCCGACGGCTCCGTCGCGGTGCTCGGCTGAGCGGGCACGCGCCGTGCACGGGCAGATGCAGGACGTCGAGCTCGTCGAGCAGGAGCAGGCGCCGCCGTCGAGGCCCGCCCGCACCGGACCGGGCCGCGCGCGCCGGTGGCGGGTGCCGGCGGTCGTCGCCCCCGCTGTG
>JAEWCA010000135.1 GCA_023390875.1 Actinomycetes bacterium | reverse complement strand
GCTCGTCGCGCGGCGCCGCGAGGCGCAGCCCCGGGACGATCGCGAGCATCGCCATGTCCCACATGCCGTTGTGGCTCGCGCCGTCGTCGCCGGTCAGGCCCGCCCGGTCGAGCACGAACGTGACGCCCGCGCGGTGCAGCGCGACGTCCATGAGCACCTGGTCGAACGCGCGGTTGAGGAACGTCGCGTACACCGCGACGACGGGGTGCAGCCCGCCGAACGCCATCCCGGCGGCCGACGTCGCCGCGTGCTGCTCGGCGATGCCGACGTCGAAGACCCGGTCGGGGAACTCCTCCGCGAACGGCGCGAGCCCCACGGGCTGCAGCATCGCCGCCGTGATCGCGACGACGTCCTGGCGCCGCCGGCCGATCCGCACGATCTCGTCGGCGAACACGCTCGTCCAGCCGAAGCGCGACGGCGCGAGCGGCAGACCCGTCTCGGGGTGGATCCGGCCGACCGCGTGGAACCGGTCGGCGATGTCCTGCTCGGCGGGCGTGTACCCGCGGCCCTTCTCGGTGATGACGTGCACGATGACCGGCCCGCCGAACGCCTTGGCGCGGGCGAGCGCACGCTCGACGGCGGGCTCGTCGTGCCCGTCGACCGGGCCGACGTACTTGATGCCGAGGTCCTCGAACATGCCCTGCGGCGCGACGACGTCCTTGATGCCCTTCTTCAGGCCGTGCAGCGCGTCGTACGCCACGCGGCCGGGCGTCCCCGAGCGCCGCAGCGTGCGCTTGCCCCACGACAGGACGTTCTCGTACCCCTGCGTCGTGCGCAGGGTGTCGAGGTGCTGGGCGAGGCCGCCGATGGTCGGCGCGTACGAGCGGCCGTTGTCGTTCACGACCACCACGAGCCGGCGGTCCTGGCCCGCGGCGATGTTGTTGAGGGCCTCCCACGCCATGCCGCCGGTGAGGGCGCCGTCGCCGATCACGGCCACGACGTGCCGGTCGCCGCGCCCCTGCAGCTGGTTGGCCTTGGCGATGCCGTCGGCCCAGCTCAGCGCCGTCGACGCGTGCGAGTTCTCGACGACGTCGTGCTCGGACTCGGACCGACTCGGGTAGCCGGACAGGCCGCCCCGGCGGCGCAGCTGCGAGAAGTCGGACCGGCCGGTCAGCAGCTTGTGCACGTACGCCTGGTGACCGGTGTCGAACACCAACGTGTCGAGCGGCGACTCGAACACCCGGTGCAGCGCGATGGTGAGCTCGACGACCCCGAGGTTCGGTCCGAGGTGCCCGCCGGTGCGGGAGACCTGCTCGACGAGGAACGTGCGGATCTCGTCCGCCAGGTCCTGGACCTGCTGGGGCGTGAGCGCGCGCACGTCGGCAGGCGACCCGATGCTGTCGAGCTGTCCCATGGCGGCCTCCTTCCTCGGTGCGGCGACGATGCCGCACGCTGCGGACGCCGAAGGCTTGCCCACACTCTAGGACCCGCGCCGACCCCCTCGCCGCCGCGACGGCCCGGCCGCTCGTGGAGGCTGCGTGAAGAGACGGCACGGTGCCTGCGCCCCGGGACGCCGTCCTGGGGGTGCGCCCCGACCCACGCACTACCATGGACCGGAAAGGGGACAACCCATGCGCTTCCTGCCCGGCCACACGGCCACCTCCGACCTCACCTACGGCGACGTGTTCCTCGTCCCGTCGCGTTCCGAGGTCACCTCCCGGTTCGACGTCGACCTCTCGTCCGTCGACGGCACCGGCACCACGATCCCGATCGTGGTCGCGAACATGACGGCCGTCGCCGGCCGCCGGATGGCCGAGACGGTCGCCCGCCGCGGCGGCATCGCCGTGATCCCCCAGGACATCCCGACGGACGTCGTGGCCGACGTGGTCGCGTCCGTCAAGGGGCGCCACCCGGTCGTCGAGAGCGCGGTCGTCGTCTCGCCGCACGACACCGTGCACACCGCGCTGACGCTCATCGGCAAGCGCGCGCACGGCGCCGCCGTCGTCGTCGAGGACGGCCGCCCGGTCGGCGTCGTCACGGAGGCGGACTGCCAGGGCGTCGACCGGTTCACCCAGGTGGCGGACGTCATGACGGCCCACCCGACCACGGTCGACCTCGCGGTCGTCGAGGAGGGCGGCGTGCGTGGCCTCGAGGCGGCGTTCGAGAAGCTGCACGGCTCGCGCCGCAAGTTCTCCCCCGTGGTCCGCGACGGCGAGCTCGTCGGCGTCCTCACGCAGGTCGGCGCGCTGCGCTCGTCCATCTACACGCCCGCCCTCGACGCGGCCGGCCGGCTGCGCGTCGCCGCCGCGGTCGGCATCAACGGCGACGTCAAGTCGAAGGCCGCCGAGCTGCTCGACGCCGGCATCGACGTGCTCGTCGCCGACACGGCCCACGGCCACCAGCGCAAGATGCTGGACGCGCTGGGCGCGGTCCGCTCGCTCGACCCGCAGGTCCCCGTGGTCGCGGGCAACGTCGTGACCGCCGAGGGCACGCGCGACCTCATCGCCGCGGGCGCCGACATCGTCAAGGTCGGCGTGGGCCCGGGTGCGATGTGCACCACGCGCATGATGACGGCCGTGGGTCGCCCGCAGTTCTCGGCCGTGCTCGAGTGCGCCGCGGAGGCGCGCCGGCTCGGCAAGCACGTGTGGGCCGACGGCGGCGTCCGCCACCCGCGCGACGTCGCGCTCGCGCTGGCCGCCGGTGCCTCGCAGGTGATGGTCGGCTCGTGGTTCGCCGGCACGCACGAGTCGCCCGGCGACCTGCACGAGGACGGCAACGGCCGCCTCTACAAGGAGAGCTTCGGCATGGCGTCCGCGCGCGCCGTCGCGGCCCGCACGCGCGGCGGGTCGGCGTTCGACCGTGCCCGCAAGGCGCTGTACGAGGAGGGCATCTCGTCGTCGCGGATGTTCCTCGACCCGCGCCGTCCGGGCGTCGAGGACCTCATCGACCACATCACCGCCGGGGTCCGCTCGGCGGCCACGTACGTGGGTGCCACGACGCTCGACGAGCTGCACGAGCGCGCGAACGTCGGCATCCAGTCCGCCGCCGGGTACGAGGAGGGGCGCCCGCTCCCGGACGGCTGGTGACCGGGATGCGTCCCGTCCTGGTGCTCACGCACGCCCCGCACGAGGGCCCCGGCCGGATCGCGCCGGCGCTCGACGCGCCGGTGCAGGTGCGCACGGTGCTCGACGCGACCGAGCCTCGCCTGCCGGCGCTCGACGCACTGTCGGGCGTCGTCGTGATGGGCGGGCCGATGGACGCGGACGACGACCGGGGCCACCCCGGTCTCGCCGCGGAGCGGCGCCTCCTGGCGGCTGCCGTGGACGCCGACGTCCCCGTGCTCGGTGTCTGCCTGGGCATGCAGCTGCTCGGCCTCGCGCTGGGTGCGCAGCTGCACCGTCGCAGCGGCACGGAGATCGGGTTCGCGCCGGTCGACGTCGTCGCCGACGACCCGGTGCTCGGCGCGCTCGGGTCGCGGCCGACGGTGCTGCACTGGCACTCCGACTCCGTCGACCTGCCCGTCGGTGCGACGCTGCTCGCCTCGACGCCGACGACGCCCGTGCAGGCGTTCCGCGCCGGGAGCGCGCTCGGGCTGCAGTTCCACCCGGAGCTCGACGCGGGGATGCTCGACCTCTGGCTCGCCACGCCGGACCTGGCCGACGACCTGGACCCGGACGAGATCGCGGCGATCAGGGCGGACGGCGCGACGCACCTGCCGTCCCTCGTGCCGGCCGCCGAGAAGGCGTTCGCGACGTTCGGCGAGTCGGTCCGGGCCCGCGGGTGAGCCCGTCGGGTGCGCGGGCCGAGCTGCTCGACCTGGTCCGCGCCGGAATCGACTGGCGGATGGACGCCTCCCGGGTGCTGCCCGACCCGGTCACCGCTCGTCCGGCCGCGGTCCTCGTGCTGTTCGGCCACCTCGACGACGAGCCAGCGGACGCGACGGCGCCGGCGGTCGCGCGCGACCTCGACGTGCTGCTGCAGCGTCGCTCGGCGACGCTCGGCCACCATGCCGGCCAGGTCTCGTTCCCGGGCGGGCGCATCGACGCGACCGACGCCGACGCGTCCGGCGCCGCGCTGCGGGAGGCCGTCGAGGAGACCGGCCTCGACCCGACGGGCGTCGAGGTCCTGGGCGAGCTCGCGCCCCTCGCGCTGCCCGTGAGCAACTACCTCGTGACGCCCGTCCCGGCCTGGTGGACGCGGCCGTCGCAGGTCGCCGCCGTCGACCACCGCGAGACCGTGGACGTGTTCCGCGTCCCGGTCGCCGACCTGCTCGACCCCGCGAACCGCGCGAGCGTCGACCACCAGCGGGGCGACCGCCGTGTCCGGACACCGGCGTTCGTCGTCGGCGACGTGCTCGTGTGGGGCTTCACGGCGATCGTCCTGTCCCGGATGTTCGACGCGCTCGGCTGGGCCGAGCCGTGGGACACCCGTAGGCTCGTCGACCCCCGCACCTGAGGAGCGACGTGCCGCACCCCATGATCGAGGTCCAGGTCTCCGAGGGCCTCGTCCGCACCCTGCTGCACGCACAGCACCCCGACCTGGCCGACCTGCCGCTGCGCTGGGTCGGCACCGGCTGGGACAACGCCCTGTGGCGCCTCGGGGACGACCTCGCGCTGCGCTTCCCGGTGCGCGAGACGGCCGTGCCGCTCGTGACCCACGAGCAGCAGTGGCTGCCCGTGCTCGCGCCGCGCCTGCCCGTCGACGTGCCCGTCCCCGTCCGCGTCGGCGTCCCGGGAGACGGCTACCCGTGGCCGTGGAGCGTCGTGCCGTGGTTCGACGCGGTCCCCGCGGGGTTCACGCCGGTCGGGTCGCGCGCCGCCTGGGCCGAGCAGCTCGCCGACGTGTTCGTCGCGCTGCAC
>JAEWCA010000080.1 GCA_023390875.1 Actinomycetes bacterium | reverse complement strand
CCCCCCCCCCCCCCCCCCCCCCGGGGGGGCGGGCCCCCGCCGTTCCCGGAGCCGACGGCGGGCGCGGCCGTCCTCAGCCGACGGGCACCGGGGCGGGCGCGAACGTACGGCGGTAGGCCTGCGGGCTGGTGCCGAGCGTGCGCGCGAAGTGGTGGCGCAGCACGGCGGCCGTCCCGAAGCCGCACAGCCGGGCGACCTCCTCGATCCCGGCGTCGCTCTGCTCGAGCAGCTCCTGGGCGCGCACGAGGCGCTGCCGGGTGATCCACGCGGCGGGCGTGGTGCCCGTCTCGGCGCGGAACCGGCGGGCGAACGTGCGCTCGGAGACGAGCACGCGCGCCGCGAGGTCCGGGACGGACAGGTCCTCGTCGAGGTGCTCGACCATCCAGGCGAGCAGCGGTGCGAGCGTGTCGGCGTCGCACGGCAGCGGCGTGTCGACGTACTGGGCCTGGCCGCCGTCGCGGTGCGGCGGGACGACCATGCGGCGGGCGACGGCCGACGCGGCGGCGGCACCGAGCTCGCGGCGGACCAGGTGCAGGCACGCGTCGATGCCGGCGGCGGTGCCCGCGCTCGTGATGATGCGGTTGTCCTCGACGTAGAGGACCGCGGGGTCGACCTGGGCGGCGGGGAAGCGACGTGCCATCGCGTCGGTGTGCATCCAGTGGGTCGTGCACCGGCGGCCGTCGAGCAGGCCCGCCTCGCCGAGCGCGAACGACCCGGAGCAGATGCTCAGCACCCAGGCCCCGCGGGCGTGCGCGGCTCGCAGGACGTCGAGGACCGCCTCCGGGACCGGCCCGGTGTCGCCGTAGGCGGGCATCGCGACGAGGTCGACGCCCTCGGTCGCCTCCAGGCCGTGCTCGACGACCAGCGAGAACCCCGTCTTGGTGCTGACGACGCCGGGCTCGACGCCGCAGACCGTGAAGTCGAAGGACGGGCCGCCGGTGTCGGAGCGGTCGATGCCGAACACCTCGCACAGGACGCCGAGCTCGAACGGCGCGGTGTGGGGCAGGGCGATGGCGGCGACGGAGCGGAGCATGCCGTCAGTATCCGGCCGCTTTGGCAGAAGATCAACGGTCATCGTCAGTTCTGCCACTCGTGGCAGATTCTCCTCAGGTGAAGACTTTCTGCCATGACGACGTTCTGGATCGTTCTCGGCCTTGTCCTCGCGGCCTGGTGGGTCGCCCGTCTCGTCGTCGCCGTCCGCCGGGACGGCCTCGGCCAGCGCGGTGGCCCGCGCTCCCGCAACGACTGGTCGGACCTCGCGACCGACCTGCCGAGCCACCCGTACCGCGTGCCCTGACCGCCCGCGGGCGCCTCGCACCCACCCTCACGTCCCGGCCCGCTCGTCGCCGTCCGCGTCTCGAATGCGTGACAGGGCCGGAGATGAGCCGACGACTCGGGCCTCGCGCTGCGACACTGGTCCGCGGGCCCCGACCGGGCCCACGCAGGGGCGGACAGCGAGGAGTGGTGCACGTGGGTGAGCTGCCGCTGCGGCTGGCGGTGGTCGGCGACGAGCTGGCCGCCGGCGTCGGCGACCCGAAGGGGCTCGGCTGGGTCGGGCGGGTGTCCGCCCGCACCCCGACCCCGGACCCCCTCACGGTGCTCACGCTCGCCGTCCCCGGCGAGACCAGCACCGAGCTCGGCGCCCGCTGGGAGGACGAGGTGGCCCGCCGCCTGTCCCCCGAGGCGGACAACCGGCTCGTCGTCGCGCTCGGCCGTGCCGACGTCGCCGCCGGGCTGTCGCTCGCGCGCAGCAGGCTCAACCTCGCGAACATTCTCGACGTCGCCGAGCAGCGACGGATCCCCGCGTTCGTCGTGGGGCCGCCGCCGGGCAGCACGGCCGACGCGGACAAGCTCGCCGACCTCTCGGCCGCGTTCGCCGACGTCGCGAACCGACGCCGCGTGCCGTTCGTCGACACGTACAGCCCGCTCGCGGCCCACGACCAGTGGCTCGGCGACCTCGCCGCCGGCAACGGCGTGCTGCCCGGTCAGGCCGGGTACGGGCTCATGGCCTGGCTCGTGCTGCACACCGGCTGGCACTCCTGGCTCGGGCTCCCGGAGGACGGCGCCTGACCGGTCGCGCCGATCGGCGCGGGCCGCCCGGCAGCAGCCACCGCCACCGCCACAGGAGCACGGCGGGACTCAGCGCAGGGTCGCGCGGACGGCCGTCAGCGCGGTGTCGAGCACGGTGCGCAGGGTGTCGACCGTGAGCTGCTCGACGGCGCCGCGCGCGTCGGCCCGCCGCAGGTCGGCCCGGATCTCGTCGCGGAACCGCTGGATCATCGCCTCGGCGTCCGCGGTGCGCACGTGCGAGGCCAGCCGCGGGTCGTCGGCGGGCGTCGGCGTGTGCGGCACCGCCGAGGCACGGGCCTGCTGGGCGGCGGCGGCGAGGTCGGCACGCAGGCCGCGCATCGACCCGCGCACGTCGGCGCGCACCTCCTCGGCCCGTTCGCGGACCGTCTCGGCGATGCCCTCCTCGAGGTGGGCCAGGTCGTCGCTGCGCGCGGCGAGCTCCGCCCGACCCGCGTCGGTGAGCGAGTAGGTGCTCTTGCGGTCCTCGTCGACCCGCCGGACGAGACCCTCCTCCTCGAGCCGGGCGAGGCGCGGGTACACCGTGCCGGGACTCGGGCGGTAGGTGCCCCCGAAGCGGTCCGACAGCGCCGTGATGAGCTCGTAGCCGTGCTTGGGCCCGGACTCGAGCAGCGACAGCAGGTACAGCCGGAGCTGTCCGTGCGCGAAGACGGGCGCCATCATCAGCCGACCCCCGTCCCCGCGCCGCGCAGCACGGTCACGTGCCCGGACACCGTGCTGGCCTGCACGAAGCACTCGCCGTCGCCCGTGCGCAGGTCGACCTTGCGCTGACCGGGGCCCGAGCCCTTGTAGTCCTCGCCGTCGATGACGATGCGACCGGACACCGACTGCGCCTTGACCTGCACGCCGTGGCCCTGCGGGAGACGGACCGTGACGTCGCCGGAGACGGTCGACGCGGTCACGGACGACGTGCCGGCGGTGACGTCGAGCGTGAGCGAGCCGGACACCGTGTTGGCCTGCACGAGGCTGAGCCGGCCGGACGCGGCGAGCTCGCCGGACACCGAGTTGAGGCGCAGGTCGCCCGCGTGGTCGCGCACGATGACCTCGCCGGACACCGTCTTGGCCGCGAGGCGGCCGCCCGTGCCGTCCACGACGACCGTCCCCGTGACGGTCGAGACGGACGAGTCCTCCGCGATGCCGGCCAGGAGACCCTCGGCGCTGACGGTGCCGAGCTTGGTGGCGACGTGGCGCGGGACGGCGATGTGCACGTCGGCGCGGTCCTTGTCGCGGAAGTTGAGGAACCGCTCGACGAAGCCCTCCCAGCCGCTCAGCGTGAACGCGTAGCCCACGCGCAGCTCGCCGTTCTGCAGGCCGATCTCGAGCGGCCGGCCGTCGACGCCGTGCACCTCGATCCGGGCACCTTCCTCGTCGTGCGCGACCACGTCCACGCGACCGCCGACGAGCTGCACCCTGAGGGAGTCGAGCTGCTCGATCTCGATGATCTGCGGGCCGGCGACGACCCAGGTCTCGGTTGCCATCTCACGCTCCTGTTCGCGATATATCTCGTCCGCAGAACACGTTATATCGCGTTCGCCCCCGGTGCAAGACTCGCGACATGTCGCGTTCTTGGGAACACGAGAGCGGGCCGCCCCATCCAGGGACGGCCCGCTCCCGGGAGGTCACATCGCCAGGCCGGCCTGACGCAGCTCGACCGTGAGGTCGTGCGGGTTGGACGAGGCGCTCATGGCCTCCTCGTACGTGATGACGTCGTCCCGGACCAGCCGGAACAGGTGCTGGTCGAACGTCTGCATCTTGTAGAAGTCGCCCTCGCGGATGAGGTCGAGCAGCGGCGGGGCCTCCTGCGGGTCCAGGATCGCCTCGGCCGTCCGGCCCGTGTTGACCATGACCTCGACCGCCGGCTGACGCCCGTTGCCGTCCGCCTTGCGCACCAGCCGCTGCGAGATGATCCCGCGCAGCGCCTGCGACAAGGCGACGCGCACCTGCTTCTGCTCGTGCGGCGGGAAGAAGTCGATGATGCGGTTGATCGTCTCGGGCGCGTCGATCGTGTGCAGCGTCGACAGCACCAGGTGCCCCGTCTCCGCGGCCGACAGCGCCGCGCGGACCGTCTCGACGTCACGCATCTCGCCGACGAGGATCACGTCCGGGTCCTGGCGCATAGCGGCACGCAGCGCGACCGTGAAGTCGGCCGTGTCCTGACGCACCTCACGCTGCGAGACGATCGCCTTCTTGTCCTGGTGCAGGATCTCGATCGGGTCCTCGATCGTGACGATGTTGACCTCGCGGTACGTGTTGATGAGGTCGACCATCGACGCGAGCGTCGTCGTCTTGCCGGAGCCCGTCGGGCCCGTGACCAGCACCAGGCCGCGCGGCTCGAGCGCGAGCTCGCCGACGACCTCGGGCATCCCCAGGTCCCCGAGCGACTCGGCGCCGACGGCGACCCGGCGGAACACCAGCCCGTACGTGCCGCGCGCCTGGTACGCGTTGACGCGGAACCGGCCCACGCCCGACAGCGAGTACGCGAAGTCCGCCTCGCGCGACTCGCGGAACGCCTCGACGAGGTCGTCGGGGAGGACCTCCTCGAGCATCCGCTCGGTGTCCGCGGGCTTGAGGTCCGGGACCTGCAGCTTGCGCAGGCGGCCGTCGACGCGCACCCGCGGGGCCGACCCCACCTTGCAGTGCAGGTCGGAGCCACCCGTGCTCGCGAGGGCGTGCAAAAACGGGATCACGGACTGCGTCGCAGGCTTCGTCACGGCAATGGCATCGGCTCGTCCGGGCGCGGACTTGAGGACTCCTCGGATGTGGGACCATGGGACGAGTCCGGCGTTGCAGCACGGGCGCCAGAACCCGAGGAGACATCGATGAGCAAGCGCGGCCGCAAGCGTCGTTCCCGCAAGGGCAACTCCGCGAACCACGGCAACCGCCCGAACGCCTGAGTCGTCCGGCGGTCACCCGCAGAGCAAGACGTCCGGTGCACGAGCACCGGAGCGCACGAAGGCCCGGTGCACCACGCACCGGGCCTTCGGCATGTCCGCGGTCGGACGACATCAGTCCGTGACGGTCACCCGCATCACGGTGAGCTGCTCGTGGATGCGGACCCGCAGCGCCTCGGGCGCGACCTCCTGGCAGCCACGCTTCACGAGGTGCTTCACGACGACGTCCACGTCGTACTCCTCGAGGCACCCCTGGCACTCCGCGAGGTGCGTGCGCACGGTCTGGGCGTCGAGCTCGGGGAGCTCGGAGTCGAGGTACTCCCACAGGCGGTCCAGCGCGTCCGTGCAGTTGTTGCCGCAGCCGCCGTCGACGGCGGCCGGCTCCTCCCACTCGCTCATCGAGCACCCTCCGGTGCGGTCGGCGCCGAGGTGACGAGCCCGCGACCGCGCGCGTAGTCCGCGAGCAGGTCACGCAGCTGGGCACGGCCACGGTGCAGCCGGGACATCACCGTCCCGATCGGCGTGCCCATGATCTCGGCGATCTCCTTGTAGGCGAAGCCCTCCACGTCCGCCAGGTACACGGCGATCCGGAACTCCTCCGGGATCCGCTGCAGGGCGTCCTTGACGTCGGAGTCGGGCAGGTGGTCGAGCGCCTCCGCCTCGGCGGACCGCAGCCCGCTCGACGTGTGCGACTCGGCCCGCGCGAGCTGCCAGTCCTCGATCTCCTCCGACCGGGACTGCTGCGGCTCACGCTGCTTCTTGCGGTACGAGTTGATGTACGTGTTGGTGAGGATGCGGTACAGCCAGGCCTTGAGGTTGGTCCCCGGCCGGTACTGGTGGAACGCGGCGAACGCCTTGGCGAACGTCTCCTGGACCAGGTCCTCGGCGTCCGCCGGGTTGCGCGTCATGCGCAGGGCAGCGCCGTACAGCTGGTCCAGGTAGACCAGCGCCTCGGCCTCGAACCGCTCGGTGCGCGCCGCGTCGTCCTCGGACTCGGGGGCGCGGTTGATGTCCTCGCTCATCGCCCGCGAGCCTAGTCCGTCTTGCTGAGGCCCACCTGAGGGCGGGGTCCACGGGCCGAACAGGGAGTCGATCGTGGGGACGGCCGTCGCCCGGCGGGTCCGGGGCTCGGTCCGTGTCTCGGGTCGCGTCGGGGCGGCGCAGCTCATGGGGAGCACAACCACGACCGGACGACGACCATTCCCGCGACGGTGCGGTCGTCCGGCCCCGGCACTAGCGTGGCTCGCAGGGCGTGCGCCGCACGCGTCGGACGAGAGGGCGTGCACCGCGCGCCGGACGAGGAGATGCACGTGCTGCTGCGCCGGGTCGCCCGCTCGCTGTTCGCCTCCTGGTTCATCTCGGAGGGCCTCGGCGTCGTCCGGCACCCGGCCCCGCTCGCCGCCGACGCCGCCGCCGCGCTGTCGGCG
>JAEWCA010000058.1 GCA_023390875.1 Actinomycetes bacterium | reverse complement strand
GGCGGTGCGGGCGGCCCGGAGACGGGCGACGACGCGGCCGTCGACGCGGTCGTCGAGGAGCAGCAGGGACCCGCCGTCCGGGCGGCCGCGACGGCGGGTGCCGCGCAGATGTCGGCCGTCAAGCAGCAGCACGCCGAGCAGCAGACCGCGCGCCGCGACCAGGCGAACCAGGAGGTCGCGGCGCTCGAGGCGGAGCACGCGCAGGCCGAGCAGACGCAGCGCGCGAGCCTCAAGGCCGACGTGACGAACCAGCGGACCCAGTGGAAGGGCGAGCAGGCGACGCTCGTCGCGGGCGCCGACGCGGAGGCCCGGACGGTCACCGCGGGTGCCACCGAGACGGTCGCCGCGGAGCAGACGAAGGCGCACACGGACGCCGCCCAGGCGCACGCGGCGGGCGCGCAGGAGGCCGAGCGGGCCCGGCTGGCCGGTGAGCGGGAGGCCGCCGAGAAGCGGGCCGAGGCGAAGAAGGAGAGCGGCGGCGGCGGGTTCTTCGGCTGGGTCGCGTCGAAGGCGACCGCGCTGTTCGACAAGGTCAAGGCCGGCATCTCGGCCGCGTTCGAGAAGGCCCGGCAGGCCGTCCGGGCGGCCGTCGAGAAGGCGCAGCAGCTCGCCACGGCGATCATCGAGAAGGCCCGGCAGGCCGTCGTCGCGGCGATCAAGCTCGCGGGGTCGGCTCTCACTGCCATCGGCGACCGGCTCCTCGCGGCGTTCCCGGCGCTGCGCGAACGGTTCCGCAACGCGATCCGTGCCGCCGTCCAGCGGGCGGAGGCGGCCGTCAACCGGCTGGCCGAGGGGCTGAAGAACGGCGTCAAGGCCGCGCTGGGGCTGCTCGGCCGCGCGCTCACGGCGCTCCTCAGCGCGATGAAGGCGGGGCTCAAGGCCGTCGTCAGCGCCGTCGCCGCGCCCGTCAACGGCGCGATCAACGCGGCACGGGCGGCGCTCGCGGCGATCGGCGCGTTCCTGGCGATCGCCAAGGACGTCGCGGCGAACCCCGGCGCGTGGCTGCGCAACCTCGGCGCGGCGATCGTCGACGGCATCCGCAACCACCTGTGGAAGGCCCTGAAGACGGCCGTCCAGACGTGGTTCAACAACAAGGTCGAGCAGGTGCTGGGGCTCGGCCGGGCCGTCTGGAACCTGCTCACCAAGGGCGGCATCTCGATCGCGAAGATCGGCGCGATGGCCTGGGAGGGCATCAAGGCGGCGATCCCGCCGGCGCTCATCGGGCTGCTCGTCGAGAAGCTCGTCTCGATGATCGTGCCCGCCGCGGGTGCGGTGCTCGCGATCGTCCAGGGCCTGCAGGCCGCGTGGGGCACGGTCAGCCAGATCCTGCAGGCGATGGACAAGTTCGTCGCGTTCCTGCGCGCGGTGAAGTCCGGTCAGGGCGGTCCCGCGTTCGCGGACGTCGTCGCGGCGGCGGCGATCACCGTCGTCGACTTCGTGTCGAACTGGTTGCTCGCGCGCCTCGCGAAGGGCGCCAGCAAGGTCGCCGGCAAGATCCGCGAGATCGCGAAGAAGATCGGTGCGGCGCTCAAGAAGGTCGTCAAGAAGATCGGCGGCGCGCTCAAGAAGCTCGGCAAGAAGATCGGCGACAAGCTCAAGGGCGCACGCGACAAGTTCAAGGCGTGGCGGGAGCGCCGGGCCGCGAAGAAGCAGGCGCAGACCCCTGCCGACAAGCAGAAGAAGCTCGAGGACCGCCTCGAGAAGGCCGTGGCGGCGATCCAGCCGCAGGCGGAGCGCCTCCTGGCGCGCGGCGTCACCGGCCTGGGGCTCCGTGCGCGGATGCTCTACTGGCGGCTGCGGTACCGGTTGACGTCGGTCGAGCTGCAGCAGGGCGGGGACACCGCCGAGATCTGGGCGACGATCAACCCGAGGCGCAAGGTCCGCAGCACCGCGGTGCTGACACCTGCGCAGATCCGCACCGTCGTCAACCAGGCCGTCCGGGACGTGCTGCGCGACCCGGAGATCCGCCGCCGCCGGCGGGACCTGGCGGGTCAGGTCCGCGACGACCCGAGCCGCATGGACGTGAGCGGGGGCGAGGGCTGGGGCGCCGCGACGCAGCACCTGCGCAACGAGGAGAACCGCGCGTGGCCGCGCACCCAGCAGACGGGCACGCACGGCACCGACGCCGGTGCGGCGCTCGAGACGAGCGAACGCGCGTCGCCGGCGTGGTTCAGCCCGGGTCCCACCAGCGGGTTCGTGGGCGGCGTCGGCACGTACCCGGAGATCGCGAAGGACCTCCGGGACACCACGATCCCCGACGCCCAGATGGCGTCGCACCTGCAGACGCTCATCCGGACCGGGGTGGCCCCGCGCGAGCTGACCTCCAAGCAGGCGGCCCTGCTCGGCAACGTGGCGTGGCTGATGTTCGGGAGGGAGTCCCACCGCAACCGCCGCAACCTCGCCTACGCCGCGATGACGGTCGACCTGGTGCAGCACGGGAACATGAGCTGGCACGAGGCGTTCGCCCAGTACGAGCCGAAGGGCGGCCAGCCGCGCACAGGCGGCCGCGGGGCGTTCCCCATGTCCATGAAGGGCGCGGAGCGCGCCGCCGCCGAGCTCAACCCGCAGGACCCGCGCACCGCTCGACCACCGGCCGCGACGGAGCCGTCCGAGCAGACGCTCGCGACGCGGCGGCGCAACCGCGAGGAGCTCGAGCGGCGCGAGACGGAGATGTGCGAACGGTGGGTCACGGCACGGCTGCAGGTCCAGGGCGGCATGGTCGGGCTCAGCGCGCAGGCCCTCGGTGACGCGGTCCGCCGGATGGTCCGCGAGTTCTTCAGCCGTGCGTGACCGGACGAGCACCACGCGCCGGACGACGAGGAGCGACGACGGGATGATGACGACGTGGACGTGACAGGCAGCGCAGCACCGGCCGACCCGCCGGCGAAGGTCCGCGTCGTCCTGCGTGAGGGGGTGGGCCCGGTCGACGTCGACGACGTGGCCCTCGACCTCGACTGGCTCCTGGTCGGTCACTGGGACGCGACGGACGAGCGGCCGTACGAGGACCGCTACGTCGACCGCGCGGAGCGCACGTCGGTGTCGTACCTCGACGACACGTACGTCGGGCTCCGGTACCTGGTCGTCACTGGCCCCGACGCGCGGTCCGTCGCGGACGAGGCGCGTGAGGCGCTGCCAACTCTCTCGGGCGCTGACGCGCTGGCGGCCCTCGCTGCCGCACGGACGGATGCCGAGCGCGCGGCGGCGGTGCCCGCGGTGGCGCTGGCTGCGGGGGAGGACCGGTCGGACGCAGTCACAGCCCTCCGGACGGCGGCCGTCGACGGGGACGACGGCGTGCGAATGGCCGTCGTCCGCGCGGCGACCTATGTCGGCTGGCCGGAGCTCCGGCAGCTCCTGGAGACGCTGCGCGAGTCCGCGTCCGGCAAGGACGTCCGCCACCTGGCGGGCGTCGCGCTCGAGGGCCTCGCGCTGCAGGACGAGGCCGAGCGGCACCGGCCCGGCCAGGGCTGAGCGGCGCGACGGTGCGCCGCTCAGCCCCTGGTCCGCGCCAGGCTCAGATGAGCCCCTCCCGCAGCGCGTACGCCACGGCGTGCGACCGGTTGCGCAGCTGCAGCCGCGTCGTCACGTCGTGCAGCACGTTCTTCACGGTCCGCTCGGAGTAGGCGAGCTCTCGCGCGATCTCGGACGTGTCGTACCCGTCGGCGATGAGCCGCAGCACCTCGATCTCTCGCGACGCCAGCCCGGTGAACGTGAGCCCCCGCGGCCGCAGCACCTGCCGCTGCAGGGTGCCGACCTGGTCGAGGAGCCGGCCCAGCAGGTCCGGCGGCACGCTGCCCTCGCCCGTCGCGGCCCCGCAGATCACCCGGACGAGCCGGTCGGGCGTCGCCTCGCTGCGCCGCACGAGCCCGAGCACGCCCGCCTCGACGGCCGTCACCACGTCACCGTCCTCGAGCCGGCCGGCCACGAGGACCGCCTGGCTCGGCGTCTGCCTTCGGACCATCCGCACGAGTCGCAGCGCGTCGTCGTCGACCGCGTCCGCGACCACGACCGCGACCTGCGAGGACTCCGCCTCGTCGTGCCCCAGCACCCGCACCTCCGGCCGCGGCCGCAGCGCGCTGACGACGCCTGCCTCCGAGATCGGGTCCCGTGCGCTCACCCACACCGCCACGCGTTCCATGACTGCCCCCTGCCCCCTGTCGTCCGCCACCGGCGGATGCTCGTCCGGACAGCGTGCAGGGGCGCACTGATCGTGCAGTCAACATCGACTCAACGGGCAGCACGGTTGCCCGTTCGGCCCGCCCGGGGGCCGTCGTCCCCCGGCGCGCCGCGCCGTACGGTCACGAGCATGACGACGACGGCCAAGCTGGACTCGCCCCGGGTGGAGCTCTCCCCCGGGACGGAGGCGGTGGTGCCGCTGCACATCCGGAACACGGGCACGACGGTCGAGGGCTACCGGATCGAGGTGCTCGGGGTTCCCGCGGCGTGGACCACGATCGAGCCCGCGGTGATCGACGGGCTGTACCCGGACACGTCCACGACCGCGACGATCCGGTTCGCGCCGCCGCGGTCCGCCACGGTGCCGGCCGGCCCGCTCGACTTCGGCATCCGCGTGGTCCCGTTCGAGCACGTCGACGAGACGGTGATCCCCGAGGGCGTCGTCGAGGTGCTGCCGTTCCTCGACACGACCGCCGAGCTGCTGCCGCGCACGTCGCACGGGCGCCGCGGCGCCAAGCACCGGGTCGCGTTCGACAACCGCGGCAACGTCCCCGTGACGGTGACGCTGCAGGCGGCCGACGAGAAGAACTCGCTCGACTACCGCATCCAGCCGCAGCTGCTCACGGTCGGCCCGGGCGAGGCGGCGTTCGCCGACGTCCGCGTGAAGCCCGCGCGGAGCATCTGGCGCGGCCCGGACATCACGCACCCGTTCGTCGTCACCGCGGCCGCCGAGAACACGACGCCGGTGCTGCTCGACGGCGCGCACGTGCAGACCGCGATCATCCCGAAGTGGTTCTTCAAGGCCCTGCTCGCGCTGCTGGCCCTGCTCGCGCTGCTCCTGCTGCTGTGGTTCACGCTGCTCAAGCCGGTGATCGCGTCGGCCGCGAAGTCGTCGGTCGAGGACGAGGTCGCCCAGGCGAACAAGGCGGCGGCCGACGCGCAGGAGGCGGCCACCGCCGCTCAGCAGGGGTCCGCGCAGGCCGCGCAGGCGGCGGCCGCCGCGCAGGAGCAGACGGCGAAGGTCGAGGACCTCACCAAGAACCTGCCGATCACGCCGACCGAGCTGTTCACGCCCACGCTGGCGCGGCTGTCGGCGACGAACGTCGCGCCGGGGACGTCGAAGAACGACGAGTACCCGGTGCCGACCGGCAACACGCTGCGCGTGACGGACCTGGTGCTCAACAACCCGCAGGGTGACTTCGGCACCATGACGCTGTCGACCGTGCCCGCCGGTGGGGGGACGCCGGTGACGCTGCTCGAGGTCGCGCTGGAGAACTTCCGCGACAACGACTACCACTTCCAGACGCCCATCGTGGTGCCGGGGGACGGTGCGCTGCGCATCACGGTGAACTGCCGGACCGTGGGTACCCCGCCGGACGGCACGACGCCGCCGACGGCCTGCAACGACGCGCTCGTGTTCAGCGGCACCCTCGTGGTCCCGGCCCCGCCGGCGACCCCCTGACGGGTCGACGACCATGCCGATGGGTCCGGCCCTGCGCGTGGGGGACTCGGCGCTGTGCCCGCTGTTCGACGGGCCGAAGCCGCACGTCGGCGGGCCGATCACGCCCGCGGCGGCCGTCATGACGGTGCTCATCGGCGGGCAGCCCGCGGCCGTCGCGAACAACCTCCCCGGCGGGATCCCGTGCGTGTCGCCCGCGCCGAACGGGATCGCGATGGGGAGCCTGACGGTGCTCATCGGCAACTTCCCGGCCGCGCGGCTCGCCGACCTGAGCATGCACGGGACCCCGATCGTGCCGGGCCCGGGCTGCCCGACGGTCATCATCGGCGGCTGACCGGCCCTCCCGCCCCTCCCGCGCCGCCAACCCCACCCGACCCCACCCCACGCGTCGCCGAGTGCGTGGGTTGCGGTCGAGGTCGGGGGTGGCAGCACACGAGCTCGACCGGAAGCCACGAACCGGCCGGATGTCACGAGCTCGGGGCCCGGGTGTTGCGTGGTCGTACCGGCGGTGCGACGATGCCAACCAACCAGTTGGTCACGAGGAGCCGCCATGTACGCCGTCCCGCCCCAGCACGGCCGCACGTTCGTCGTGACCGGCGCCAACAGCGGCACCGGCCGGGCTGCCGCCGAGCAGCTCGCCGCCGCCGGTGCGCGCGTCGTCCTCGCCGTCCGGACCGCCGAGAAGGGGGAGAAGGCCGCCGCCGAGATCCGCGCCACCCACCCGGACGCCGACCTGCAGGTCCGGGTGCTCGACCTCGCCGACCTCGCGTCCGTCCGCCGCTTCGCCGACGACCTGACCGCCGACCTCGACCACCTCGACGTGCTCGTCAACAACGCCGGCGTCATGGTGCCGCCCACCCGGTTCGAGACCGTCGACGGCTTCGAGCTGCAGATGGGCACCAACTTCCTCGGCCCGTTCGCGCTCACCAACCTGCTGCTCCCGCTGCTCCTGGCGGCCCCCGAGCCGCGCGTCGCGACGATGAGCAGCGGCGTCGCGAACTGGGCCCGCATCCGGTTCGACGACCTGCAGTGGACCCGCCGCTACCGCCCGTGGCGCGCGTACGGGCAGTCGAAGCTCGCCGACCTGCACCTCGCCCGGCACCTGGCGCGCGTGTCGGACGCGCGGGGCTGGCCGCTGCTCAGCACGGCCGCCCACCCGGGCTTCACGCGGACGAACCTGCAGACCGCCGGCGCCTCGCTCGGCCGGGACACGCCGCGCCGCTCGATCTTCACGGGCCACTCGGTGATGCCGTCGATGCTGCCCCCCGAGGGTGCCGGGTCGATCCTGCTGGCGGCGACGAGCCCGCTCGCCGCGCAGGGCGGGTACTACGGGCCGACGGGCCGGTTCGGGCTCGTCGGGGAGCCCGGACCGGTGACGCTCAACCGCCGCATGCGCGACGAGGCGACGGCGGCGCGGCTGTGGGCCGTCGCGCAGGACCTCACCGGCACGTCGTTGCCCGCATGAGCGGGTTCGCACCCGGTTCGACGCCCGCACGGATCCTCGCCGCCGCCGCCGACGAGTTCGCCGAGCGCGGGCTCGCCGGCGCCCGCGTCGACCGGATCGCCGAGCGGGCGGCCGCCAACAAGCAGCGCCTGTACGCCTACTTCACCAGCAAGGACGCGCTGTTCGACGCGGTCGTCGAGGACCGCATCGACCAGTTCGTCGACGCCGTCCCGTTCGACGCCGACGACCTGCCGGGCTACGCCGTCCGGCTGCTCGACTTCAACCTCGCGCACCCCGAGCTCGTCCGGCTGCTGCTCTGGCACACGCTCGAACGCCCCGGGGTCCTCGAGCGGCTGCCCGAGTGGGGGAGGGCGACGACCGCGAAGCTCGAGGCGCTGCAGGCGGTGCTCGACGCGCGGCCCGGGCCTGCCGCCGCGGGACGGCGTCCCTCCGCGGAACGCCTGCTCACGCAGGTGCTCGGGCTGGTGCACGGGCTGCTGCTCGTGCCCGGGGCGGCGCAGGGCCCGGTCCGCGACGACCTCGCCGCCGCCGTGCGCACGCTCGTCGGGGACTGACGCACCGCTCGCGGGCCGGAACACGTCGGGATCGAAGAAGCCCGACGTCGGTGGTCGGTGGGAGCCTGCTCGTGCAACCCCGCGAGCAGCCACGTGCCCTGTCCCGAGGAGGTCGTCCCATGCCCCACGCCCTGCAGCGACGCGTCACCGGCCCGGTGCTGACACCGTCGGACGACGGCTACGCCGACGAGGTCGCCACCTTCTCCACGAACCTCGCCCACCACCCCGACGTGGTCGTCGGGGCGACGAGCGTGCAGGACGTCGTCGAGGCCGTGCGGTACGCCCGCGAGCACGGTCTGCACGTCGCCGCGCTCGCGACCGGGCACGGCGGCCCGCCGGTGCGCTCCGGGGTGCTGGTCGGCACGCGGCGGCTCGCCGGCGTCGAGGTCGACGAGGCGACGGGCGTCGCGACGATCGGGGCCGGTGCCCGGTGGGGGGACGTGGTCGCGGCGGCCGCGCCGTCCGGGCTCGCGCCGATCGCCGGGTCGTCGGCGACGGTCGGCGTCGTGGGGTTCCTGCTGGGCGGGGGTCTCGGGCCGTTCGCGCGCAGCCACGGGTTCAGCTCCGACCACCTGGTGTCGGTCACGGTCGTCACGGGTGCGGGCGACGTCGTCGAGGCGAGCGAGGACGAGCACCCCGACCTGTTCTGGGCGCTGCGCGGCGGGAAGTGGGGTCTCGGGATCGTCACCGGGCTCCGGCTGCGCCTGGCGCGCATGCCCGAGCTGTACGCCGGGTCGCTGTTCTTCGACCGGGAGCACGTCGAGCCCGTCCTGCGCGGGTGGCTCGCGTGGACGGCGGGTGCGGACGCGTCGACCACCACGAGCGCCGTCGTCGTCCGGTTCCCGCCGCTCGACGTCGTGCCGCCCCCGCTGCGCGGACGCACCGCGCTCGGCCTGCGGCTGGCCCGGCCGGGGGACGCGGAGACGGGCGCGCAGGTCGCGGCACCCCTGCGGGCGCTCGCACCCGTGCTGCTCGACGGCCTCGGCCCCCTGCCGCTCGACCAGGTGGCCCGCATCCACAACGACCCGACGGAGCCCGGGGCGAGCTGGGCGGGCGGCGGCCTGCTGACGCACGCGGACGACGACCTCGCGAC
>JAEWCA010000534.1 GCA_023390875.1 Actinomycetes bacterium | reverse complement strand
GGCTGGCTCGAGGGGCTGTTCCACGGCATCCAGACGGCGCTCGTCGCGCAGCAGATGGCGACGCAGGCGCAGCTGTCGGGCATGCGACGCCAGCTGCCGCCCGGGCACCGGCCGCCGGGTGCCGCGCCGGGGATCGTCCTGCCGGGCGAGGGGCCCGCGGGCGACGGCGGCGAGCGCGGGACGGGTCAGTACCTCTGACCCGCTGACGGCGGTCCGTCGTGCGGCTCACGCCGGTGGAGGCTCCTCGTCGGAGCGCGCGGTGAGCGCGATCGCGCCGGACACGAGCAGCAGCCCGACGACCTCCCAGCCGTGCGGCACCTGCCGCAGCGTCACGGCCCCGACGAGCGTCGCCGTCGCGGGCAGCAGCGCGAGCAGCACCGCGAACGTCGCGGGCCGCAGCCGCCGCAGCACCACCTGGTCGATCGCGTAGGGTATCACCGACGAGAACACGGCGACGCCCAGCACGAGCGCCGCGAGCCGCCCGTCGGTGAGCACCGGGCCGGCCGCGCCGGCGAGGAACGGTGCGAGCAGCACGGCGCTCGCGGCCATCGCGATCGACAGCCCGGCGACACCCCCGCTCGCTGCGGTCGCGACGCGCCGGCCCAGCAGGATGTAGCCCGCCCAGCAGGTCGCCGCGACGCCGACGGCGACGAGGCCCACGACGGCGTCCGGCGTCCCCTCCAGCGTCACGCCCGCGAGCAGGACGACGCCCGCGGCGGCCACCGCGATCGCGACCCGGTCCCGCCAGCCCCTGCCCGTGATCGCCGCGACGGCGACAGGTCCGGTGAACTCGAGCGCGACCGCCGTGCCGAGCGGCAGGTGGTCGATCGCGACGTAGAACGACGCGTTCATCAGGCCGAGGACCAGCCCGAACGCGACCGTGACGAGCAGCGCCCGCCGGGTCCACAGCCCGCGGTCGCGCCACGGGCGGCCCCACAGCACCAGCACGACGGCCGCGACGGCGAGCCGCAGCCACGCGACCGTCGCCGGCGGGAGCTCGTCGAACAGCCCGACCGCGAGGGCGGCACCGACGTACAGCGTGACGCCCGAGACGAGGAACAGGAGCGGCGCGGGCACCCGGCCAGGCTAGGCGACCGTTCCGCCGGGCTCGCGCGTCGCCGAGATCGTGACGTCGGGGCGAGATCGTCACTGCGACGTGACGACCTCACCCCGAAGTGACGTTCTCACCGGGGGTGGGCCCCGTCGTCAGGCCAGGGCGGACCGGAGGGCCTCGACCAGCGGGGTGGTCGGGCGGCCGATGAGGGTGCGCAGGTCGGCCGTGGCGTCGGCGAGGTCGCCGCGGCGGGTGCCCTCCTCGAGCGCGACGACGAACCCCGCCGTGCCCTCGTCGAGCCCGGCGCCGACGAGGATCGCGCGGTACTCGTCGTCGGACACGTGCTGCACCGTGACAGGCGTGCCGAGCACCTCCGACGCCGCCGCCGCGAGCTCCTCGAACGTCCATGCGACGTCGCCGCTGAGCTCGTACACCCGCCCGTCGTGGTCGCCGCCGAGGAGCACGGCCGCAGCACCCGCCGCGTAGTCGGTGCGGGGCGCGCTCGCGACGCGGCCGGCCCCGGCGCTCGTCACGATCGTGCCGGTGGTGCGCGCCTGCTCGACGGACTGGACGTAGTTCTCCGTGTACCAGTTGTTCCGGAGGATGGTCCACGCGAGGCCCGACGCGCGCACGAGCTCCTCGGTCGCCTTGTGGTCGGGCGCCAGCGCGAGCTCGGTGGTGTCGGCGTGCGGGGCGCTCGTGTAGACGACCCGGCGGACACCGGCGGCGCGGGCCGAGTCGATCACCTGGCGGTGCTGCTCGACGCGCCGGCCGACCTCGCTGCCCGAGACGAGCAGCACCGTGTCGGCACCGGCGAACGCGGCCTCGAGCGCGGGGCCGTCGGAGTAGTCCGCGGCGACGGTGCGGACGCCGCGCGACGCGAGGTCCGCGAGCCGGTCGGCGTTGCGCCCGACGGCGGTGACCTGGTCGGCGGGCAGGCCGCCCGCGAGCAGGTGCTCGACGACGAGGCGGCCGAGGTGGCCGGTGGCTCCGGTGACGACGACGGACATGAGCGGTTCCTCCAGGAGTGCGGGTCCGGCGCCGCACGGCCTCGGCGGGCGGTGCGGTCCGGCGTGCGGTGTCGTCCGTGCCAACCATCGTGCCGTCCGGCACCTTCCCGGTGGCGGGTACCCACTTCGTCGTAAGGTACGGACGTGACGGTAAGCAACGAGGTCAGCCCGCTGCAGCGGCTCCTGACGGACGGGATCCTGCCCGCCGCGTGCCCCACCCGGATCGTGCTGGACCACGTGACGAGCCGGTGGGGCGTCCTGCTGCTCGTCGCGCTGTCCGAGCGGACGCTGCGCTGGGGCGAGCTGCGCCGGCTCGTCGAGGGCATCAGCGAGAAGATGCTCGCCCAGACTCTCCGCACGCTCGAGGCCGACGGCCTCGTGCACCGGGAGGTCACGGCCACCGTGCCGCCGCGGGTCGACTACTCGCTCACCGAGCGGGGCACCGAGCTCGTCGCACGGCTGCTCCCCCTCATGGAGTGGATCGCGGACAACGCCGACGACATCGTGGGCGCTCGCGCCTGACGACGCCGCGCGACCATCTCCAACCGTGCTCTGCGACGACTCCGGCGCCGTGGGTCAGGTGGAAGTTCACAACCGGACCGCGACATCTGTGACGGGCGTCGAGCAAGACACGTCTCGTCCGCACACCCGTCACAGACGGTGAACTTCTAGTCAAGAACGTCAACTACCGCACTGCCGGATGCGCTACTGTCCATTTTGCCGGCAAGGCGGCCTTTCGTTTCACAACAGATGCGACGAATCCGGCCTTTGGCGACGGCACATCAAACCGCTGAGAAAGGTCACGATGCAATGAAGCTCGTTTCTGCGGACTTGCGACGCGTGGGGCTCGCAGCCATCGTCGCAATACTTACCCTGGCAGCGATCACCCTCCAGGGCACGACTGCCTCCGCGTGGTACGACAGCAGGCTCCCGCCCGGCTGCACGTTCACGGCAAGTCCGGGGACCCCGTACAAGAGCGGTGGCCGGATCTACTCGAAGGTGACGTTCACGATCCGGGGCTGCAACGGACTGACCTTCAACCGGACACATGCGATTTCTGAGGCCTCGACTCCCGATGCCGCCCTTCCGTACTACCGGGACGACGCGCCCGGAGTAGTGCCCGACAGCGTGACTCGGACGATGAGCATGCCTTGCAAGAGGGGCAACTGGGCGACGACGATTTCCCTCCAGTTCAGCGACGGATGGCACTACGCATTTGCGCAGGGCGGCATTCTGTCGGTGACCTCTTGCTAGCCTCCGGGCTGCGGGTCTGAGTCCTCATCTCAGAACTTGCATGCCGCTCGCTGGAGACTGCGTTTCGTCGTCTCCAGCGAGCGGCACCGCACTTGCGTGTGCGAGCGATGCGCCTGTGGGCCGCTGCCATGACCAACACTTCGAATCCTACGCGCGCTCGAACTCAGCCCTTGACGGACCCCGCGAGCAGACCGCGGACGAAGAACCGCTGCAGCGCAAGGAACACGACGAGCGGCACCGCGAGCGCGATGAACGCACCGGCCGACAGCAGCTGCCACGCCGTCCCGCGCGTGCCGGACAGCTCCGCGACGCGCACCGTCAGTGGTGCCACGTCCGGCGTGCCGCCGACGAACACGAGCGCGACGAGCAGGTCGTTCCACACCCACAGGAACTGGAAGATCGCGAACGACGCGATCGCCGGGGTGAGGAGCGGCAGGAGCACCTGGAAGAAGATCTTCACGTGCCCCGCGCCGTCGACCCGGGCCGCCTCGACGAGCGACGCCGGGATCTCCTTCATGAAGTTGTGCAGCAGGTAGATGGCCAGCGGCAGCGCGAAGATCGAGTGCGACAGCCACACCACCCAGAACGACCCCGCGAGCCCCCACTGCACGTACTGCGAGAGCAGCGGGATGAGCGTGATCTGGATCGGGACCACCTGCAGCGCGAAGATCGCGACGAACAGGATCCCCCGGCCCTTGAAGTCGACCCACGCGAACGCGTACGCCGCGAGCAGCGCGAGCGAGATGGGGATGACGACGGCCGGCAGCGTGATGACGATCGAGTTGACGAAGTACGTCGACAGGCTCGTCGAGGAGCCGAACAGGGCCTGCTGGTAGTTGTCGAGCGTGACCTCCCAGTTCCACGGGAGCGTCCACCAGCCGGAGGTGCGGATCTCGGACCGCGGCCGGAACGACGTGACGAACAGGCCGAACGTCGGCACGGTCCACAGGATCGCGATGATGATCGCGAGCCCCGACGCCCACGGCGAGCTCAGCTTGCCCTTGGCGGCGAGCGCCCGCTGCTCGGCGCGGGACAGCTTGCGGGGAGCGACGCGGGTGGTGTCGCGCTCCTCCGCGTCGACGAGGCTCGTGGGAGGGATGACGGTCATCGGATCTCCTCCGCGAGCCTCAGCTGCCGCACGTTGTAGACGACGATCGGGATGACGAGCACGAACAGGATCACCGCGAGCGCGGCGCCGATCCCTGGTTGCCGGGCGCGAAAGCTCTGCGTGTAGAACTCATATGCCACGACCGACGTGTTGAAGTTGCCGCCCGTCATGGTCCGGACGATGTCGAACACCTTCAGTGTCGCCATGGCGATGGTCGTGATGACGACGATGAGCGCCGGCCGGATGCTCGGGACGGTGATGAACCGGAACATTCCGATGCCGTGCAGGCCGTCGAGGCGGGCGGCCTCGACGATGTCGTCGGGGATGGCCTTGATCGCGGCGGACAGCACGGTCATCGCGAACCCGGCCTGGATCCACACCATGACGGCGATGAGGAACAGCGTGTTCCACGGCTGGTTGAGCAGGAACTGCTGCGGGGGCAGGCCGAGCCAGACGAGCAGCTGGTTGAGCAGGCCGATCTGCTGGATGTTGCCGATGTCGGGGCGGAACTCGTAGACGAACTTCCAGATGATCGACGCGCCCACGAGCGAGATGGCCATCGGCAGGAAGATCAGCGTCTTCGCGAACGACTCGAACCGGGTGCGGTCGATGAGCACCGCGTAGACGAGCCCGATGAACGTCGCGGCGAGCGGGACGATGACGACCCACAGCACAGTGTTGCGCAGCACCGTCTGGAACTGGTCGTCGGTGAACGCCTTGACGTAGTTGTCGAGACCGATGAACTCGGTGCCGCTGTCGTTGTAGAACGACGTCCGGATCGTGCGGATCCCGGGGTACACCAGGCCGAACGCGACGAACAGCAGCGTCGGACCGAGGAACGCGGTGACGATGAGCCACACGGGCGCGCGCTTGATCCGGTCGATGCCGAACAGGATGAGGCCCATGACCAGCACGAACAGCAGGATCGCGATGATCATGAGCGTGAACTTCTGCCCCGTGGAGCCGGGGTGCAGCAACCAGTCCATACCGACCCTTTCCTCGCCGTCGAGGTCAGCGTCCTCCTGGGGGCGTCCCGGAGCCAGCACCCGACGGCGGTGTCGAGACGGACGTGGTGGGAGCCGTCAGACGGCGGCCCCCACCACGTGTCCGTCAGTGCCCGTCGATCAGGACGACGGCCAGCTCGCCTCGATGTTGTCGAGCGTCTGCTCGTCGGACTGGTTCTCGCCGATCCAGGCGGTCATCTGCTTCCAGAAGGAGTCGGCGCCGACGGCACCGGGCATCTGGTCGGACCCGTCGAACCGGAACGTGTAGCTGTCGTCGGTGAGCAGGTCGAACGACAGCTTGTCGAGCGGGTTCTGCAGCAGGCTCGGGTCGAGGCCGCTGTTGGCGCTGAACCAGCCCTGACCGGTGACCTTGGCCTTCTCGTTGGCCCACTCGGGGCTCGACAGGAACGCCTGGAAAGCCGCGACCTCGGGACGGTCGGAGAACGCCGTCACGAACTCGCCACCGCCGAGCAGCGGCTTGTCGTCCTCGGTCTTGCCCGGCAGGTAGAACGCGTAGACGTCGCCGTCCTCCGCGACCTTGAGGTCCGGGTCCCAGTTGGCCTGGTAGAAGTTCGCCGCACGGTGCAGGTAGCAGGTGCCGTCCGGGATGCCGTTGGCCGCCTCGTTCCACGGCGTGGTGGCGATGGTCTTGACGTCGCCGAGGCCGCCGTTCACGTACTTGTCGTTCTTGAGGATGCCGCCGACGGTCTTGAGGGCCGCGAGGATCTGCGGGTCGTTGAACGGGATCTCGTGGTTGACCCACTGGTCGTAGACCTCGGGGCCCGCCGTGCGGAGCACGACGTCCTCGAGCCAGTCGGTGGCCGGCCATCCGGTCGCGTCACCGGACTCGATGCCCGCGCACCACGGCTTCGCCTCGGGGTGGTCCGCAGCGATCTTGTCGGTCAGCGTCATGAGGTCGTCCCACGTCTTGGGGATCTCGTAGCCGTTGTCCTCGAACGCGCTCGGCGAGTACCAGACGAACGACTTGACGTTGGCGCCGAGCGGCGTCGCGTAGAGCGTGCCGTCGACCGACCCGTAGTCGATCCACGACTGCGTGTAGTACTCCTTCGCGTTGTCCTGCACGGCCTGCGGGGCCGGGACGACGACGTCGGGGTAGTCCGCGACGATCGACTTGAGGAACCCGGGCTGCGGGATGTACGCGATGTCCGGGGCGTTCCCGGCCTGCAGGCGGACGGGCAGCTGCGCCTCGAACTCGCGCGAGCCCTCGTACTTGATCTTCGCGCCCGTGCACTGCTCGAACGGCTTGTACGAGTCCGTCTGCTGCTTCGACTCCGGGTCGACGATCGACGTGTACACCGTGACCGTCTTGCCGGACAGGTCGCCGTACTGCTCGTACGCCGAGCAGTCGGCGCTCGCGGAGGCGTCGCTGCCGCCCCCGTCGTTGTCGCCCCCCGAGCATGCCGTCAGGACGAGGGCGAGGCTGGCGCCCGTCGCTGCGGCTGCCGCGATCCCGCGGCGCTTGCGGCTGTTCATGAGACCTCCACGTCGTCATGCACCGATGTGGCGCGACCTCCTCGGACGCGCCCTCCCCAGCGATGCAAGCCGCCTGGCAGACGCATTGCAACCTCAAAGAGCGGACAAGTCGGTCACGATCCGGTCACGTTTGCGGGGCGTCGGAGACACGGACGAGTGACACCCGCATGATCATGCGGATCTTGCGCAAAACGCTGAAAGGTCGGTAAGCCGCAGGTCAGACCAGCAAGCTGCGCAGGACGGCGACCACCCCGTCGTCCTCGATCGTCCCCGTGACCTCGTCCGCGGAGTCCCGGACGGCCTGAGTCGCGTGCCCCATCGCGACCCCGCGCGCCGCCCACCGGAGCATCTGCACGTCGTTGCCGCCGTCACCCACCGCGACCGTCGCGAACGGCTCGACACCGACCGCCTGCCGGATCTCCTCGAGCGCGCTCGCCTTCGACACCCCGCCCGGCGTGAGGTCCAGCCACGCGCTCCAGCCGACCGCGTACTCGACCTCGTGCAGGCCGACGCGCTCGACGAGCTCGTGGAACACGTCGGGGCTCGCACCCGGCGCACGGATGACGACACGGGTCGCCGGGGTGTCGGCGAGCTCGTCGAACGGCACGACCTCGAGGCGGCCGGACAGCTCGCCGTCCGGGAAGTCGCCCGACACCCGGAACCCGGTGCCGAGGGCCTCGACCGCGAACAGCGCGTCGGGCAGCTCCATCGCGATCGCCCGGATCGCGGGACCGGCGTCGAACGTCACGACCTTGTGGATCTCGTGCCCGTCGTCGACGTCCGGGTCGAGCCGGACCGTCACGGCGCCGTTGGACGCGACGAGCCACCCGTCGGTCAGCCCGAGCTCGCGCGCGACCGGCACCGCCGAGTGCGCGCTGCGGCCCGTCGCCAGGACCACGTGCCGGCCCGAGTCGCGGACCGCGAGCAGCGCCTCCCTGACGTCCTCGGACACGACGCCGTCGTACGACATCAGCGTCCCGTCCACGTCCAGGGCGACGAGCTCGCAGCGGCTCACGGCTCCAGCATCTCCAGACCACCCAGGTACGGCCTCAGACCCACCGGCACCCGCACCGACCCGTCGGCCTGCTGGTGGTTCTCCAGGATGGCCACGATCCACCGGGTCGTCGCGAGCGTCCCGTTGAGCGTCGCGACCGTGCGGACCTGGCCGTCGGCCGTGCGCTCCCGGACGCCCAGGCGGCGGGCCTGGAACGTCGTGCAGTTCGACGTCGACGACAGCTCCAGCCAGCGCTCCTGGCTCGGCAGCCACGCCTCGCAGTCGAACTTGCGGGCCGCGCTGCTGCCGAGGTCGCCGGCCGCCGTGTCGATGACCCGGAAGGGCAGCTCGACGAGCGCGAGCATCTCCTTCTCCCAGCCGAGGATGCGGCGGTGCTCGTCGGCGGCGTCCTCGACCGTCGTGTAGCTGAACGCCTCGACCTTGTGGAACTGGTGCACCCGGATGATCCCGCGGGTGTCCTTGCCGTACGAGCCGGCCTCGCGCCGGTAGCACGCCGACCAGCCCGCGTAGCGCTTGGGGCCGCCGCTCAGGTCGAGGATCTCCCCGCTGTGGTAGCCCGCGAGGGCGACCTCCGACGTGCCGACCAGGTACAGGTCGTCGGCCGGCAGGTGGTAGACCTCGTCGGCGTGCGCGCCGAGGTAGCCGGTGCCCGCCATGACCTCGGGCTTCACCAGGGTCGGCGTGATGACCGGCGTGAACCCGACCGCCAGCGCCCGGTCGACCGCGGCGTTGAGCAGCGCGAGCTCGAGCCGCGCGCCGATGCCCGTCAGGTAGTAGAACCGCGCCCCCGACACCTTCGCGCCACGCTCGGTGTCGATGGCGCGCAGGCGCTCGCCGAGCTCCAGGTGGTCGCGGACCGCGAAGTCCGGGCCGTACTCGGCGGCGAAGTCACGCGGCGTGCCGACGTGCTCGAGCACGACGTAGTCGTCCTCGCCGCCCTCCGGGACGCCGTCCTCGACGACGTTCCCGATCCGCCGCGACAGCTCGGTCGCCTTCTGCTCGGCCGCGTCCGCGTCCGCCTGCAACGCCTTGACCTGCTCCGCGAGCCGCTTGCCGTGCGCGAGCAGCGCCTGCTTCTCGTCGCCCTGCGCCGCCGCGACCTTCTTGCCGTGCGCCTTCTGCTCGGCGCGCAGCATCTCGAACTCGGTGAGGGCGGAACGGCGGCGCGCGTCGGCGTCGAGCACCTCGTCGACCAGGTGGGGGGAGTCGCCGCGCGCCACCTGGCTCGCCCGGACACGGTCGGGGTCCTCCCGCAGGAGCCGCAGATCGATCACCTGCCGAGCCTACCGACCGCCGCCCACCGACCCGCTCGTCATTCCGTGGCGACGGCGCGCGAGCCCCGACGGACGCGCAGGTGGGCCGTAGATTGCCTGGCATGGTCTGGCAGGCGTGGGTCGCGGTCGGGGTCGCCGCGACCGCGCTCGTGCTCGTCGTCATCCTGTGGATCCGGCAGAACGAGCTGCGCCGCCGCATCACGTCGCCCCGCGCGTGGGCCCACGAGCGGGCCCTGCGGCTGCAGCGCGAGGTCCGGGCCGAGGGGCAGCACGTCGCGTTCGTCGCGAACCCGTCGAAGCCGGACACGGCGGCGCTGCACCTGTCGATCCTGCGCGCGTGCGAGGAGCAGGGGCTGCCCGAGCCGCTGTGGCTCGAGACGACGGTCGCCGATCCCGGCGTCGGGCAGGCGCGGGAGGCCGTCGAGCGCGGCGCGGACGTCGTGGTCGCGATCGGCGGCGACGGGACCGTGCGGGCGGTCGCGGAAGGGCTCGTCGGGACGGGCATCCCCATGGGGCTCATGCCGCTCGGCACCGGCAACCTGCTGGCCCGCAACCTCGACATCCCGCTCAACGACCCGCTCGCCGCGATGCAGATCGCGCTGCAGGGCCGCGACCGCGCGATCGACGTCGGGTGGTTGCGGGTGCTGCGCTGGGAGTCGCAGGTCGACGACGACGTCGCCGAGGCCGCCGAGCCGGACAGCACGCGCCGCGACCCCGACCAACCGCGCGACCACATCTTCCTCGTCATCGCCGGCCTCGGGTTCGACGCCGCGATGGTCGCCGACGCCGACCCCACCCTCAAGCGGCGGGTCGGCTGGATCGCGTACTTCGTCGCCGGGATGCGGCACCTGCACGGCCGGCGCACGCGCGTGCACGTGCGCCTCGACGACCAGCCCATCACCACCACCCGGCTGCGCAGCCTGCTCATCGGCAACTGCGGCCGGCTGCCCGGCGGGCTCACGCTGCTGCCCGACGCGGTGCTCGACGACGGCTGGCTCGACATCGCGGCGATCGACACCCGTGCAGGGATCGCGGGCTGGGCGCAGCTGCTCGGCGAGGTCGTCCTGCAGGGCGTCGGCGTGCGCAACGACCTGCCCGCGAAGATCGGCCGGATCGACCACACGCGCGCGCAGGAGGTCCGCCTGGTGGTGCAGGGCGGCGAGCACGTGCAGGTCGACGGCGACGTCGTGGGCCGCGTCACCGAGCTGTCCGCGCGTGTCGACCACGGCGCGCTCGTCGTCCGGGTCGCGACGGGCTGAGCCGGGTCCCTCGTCCGGCCCAGCAGTCGCACCACCAGGGGCGCGGCACCGCTACCGTGTGAGTCTGCTCGTACCGGCGCCACCGACGCCGCCGGCCGCCCCCTCTCGCGATGCAGGAGTTCGTCGTGCCCGTGCCACCCCGGTCCCGCAGCACCGAGTCCACCCGGACGCTGCTGCCCGACCTCGTGTACGACAACCTGCTCACGCTCGTCATCGCCGGCGACCTCGCCCCCGGCGAGCTGCTCCGCGAGGAGGAGATCGCGGCGTGGCTCGACGTGTCGCGCACGCCCGTCCGCGACGCGATCACGCGCCTGCGCGAGCAGGGCCTCGCGGTCGCCCGGCCGAACCGGGGGACCCGGGTCGCCGAGATCGACCTCGACCGGGCCCGCATGATCTTCGAGACGCTCGCCGCGCTGCACGGCATGGCCGCACGCCTGGCGCTGCCGAACCTCACGGAGGACGACGTCGCGCACATGCGTGACCTGGTGGCGGGAGGGTCACCCGTCGACGCGCTCAACGCCGGCCCCGTCGAGGTGCCCGCGGTCCAGCAGATCATCCAGCTCTTCCGCGACCGCAGCGGCAACGACGTGCTCGACGAGGCGATCCGCCGGCTCCAGCCGCACATGACCCGGATCCGCAAGCTCACGTCGGACGTCATCCCGCGCGAGTGGGTGCAGGAGAAGGGCGGGGAGCTGCTCGAGGCGATCGAGGCCGGCTCGCCCGACCTCATGAACCAGCTCGTGCAGTCCTTCTTCCTCGGGTTCAGCGAGAACCTGCTCGTCGAGGCCGCGCAGCACCTCGGCCGGACGGTCCCTCCCGCGCACTGACACCCCGGGGGTCGTGGCGGCCCCCGTCAGGTCGCGCGACCCTCCCGCACGGCCCGCAGCCACGTGCGCGCACCCACGAAGTCGGAGTCCGCCGTGCCGACGTGCACCGTCGGCTCCACGGCGTCCGCCCGCGGGTACGAGCCGAGGAACCGCACGTACGGGCAGCGGCGGTGCAGGCCCATGATCGCCTCGCCGACCCGCTCGTCCGTGATGTGGCCCTCGGCGTCGATCGAGAACGAGTAGCGGCCGAGCGCGTCGCCGATGGGCCGCGACTCGATGCGCGACAGGTTGACGCCGCGCGCCGCGAACTGCTCGAGCATCGCGAGCAGCGCACCGGCCTCGTTGTCGGGCAGGTGCACGACGAGGGTCGTCTTGTCGGCGCCCGTCGCGGGCGGCACCTCGCCGGGCGGGCCCACGACCACGAACCGGGTGAGGGCCGCGACGTTGTCGGCGACGTCCTGCGCGAGCACGTCGAGCCCGTACGTCTGCACCGCGGGCGGCGGGACCAGCGCGGCGTCGAAGCCGAGGTCCGCGGGCGAGCCCTCCCGGAGCGCACCCGCGATGAGGGCGGCGGGCGCGGTGTTCGACGTCGCGGGCACGTGCACGACCTGCGGCAGGTGGTGCGACAGCCACCGGCGGCACTGCACCCACGCGTGCGGGTGGGCCGAGATGCGGCGGACGTCCTGCAGGCGGACCCCCGGGGCCGCGGCGAGCGTGAACTGCACAGGGACCAGCACCTCGCGCAGCAGCACGAGCGGCGCGCCCGTCGCGAGGCTGTCGAGCGTCGCCGTGACGCCGCCCTCGACGGTGCTCTCGATCGCGACGACCGCGAAGTCGGCGTCGCCGGAGCGCACCGCGGCGATGGCCGAGGCGACGTCCGTCTGCGGCAGGTACTCCGCCTCGTCGGGCGAGGCCACCTGACGCAGCGCCGCCTCCGTGAACGTGCCCTCCGGCCCGAGGTACGCGTAGCGCGGCCGTGCGGTCATCACGCCTCCTCCCCGCCGCCGACGCACCTCGCCGGCGGCCGCGGGTGCACCACCCGTGCAGGTCACGTGGACGTCCCCCGCTCGGGCGGCAGGCCCGCCGGGGTCGAGGGTAGTGCGCACGTAGGCTGGTTCGGTGCCCACCCCTGCCCGTCCGCGCGCCCCCCGCCGGACCCGCACCCGCGTGCTGCGCGGGCTCGTCGCCGTCGCCGCCGGGCTGCTCGTCGCGCTGACGGCCGGCTCGCCCGCGTCC